>JAWOBY010000042.1:0-8681 GCA_046484055.1 Candidatus Woesearchaeota archaeon
CCTCTGCATCAAACACACCATCCTCACCTGGATCCTGCTCATACAGTGCTTTAAGCCTTTTCTCAAGAAGACCCACATCCTCTTTCAGGTCACCTTCCAATGCCTTCTGCAGGCTTATATCAGAGGCCACAACATCCTCAATCTGCTCTGCCTGCCTCCTGCTGAAAAACCTCTCTTCTCTCTTACCAAACAAGCCCATTCTATCACCTTTTTTAGCTGGCCTAAAACAGCCAGGCTCAATCAAAAATAGGAATCCAGCTTAAATAAGGATTTTTACGGCAAAAACAGAGCACATACGGAACATACAGAAGGATTCCGCCAAAACCGGAACAAACACGAGAACACACCCAAAAAACCGGAGAACAAACGAAAAAAGCGGAAAAACAAAAATCTAAAAACCTGGTTATTTATTAATAAGAATAAACCCAAATGATGAAGCAAAAATGTAATAATATCAAATCAATCAATTGCAGGGCCAGGAAAAAGCAAAAGAGAAATCACTCCTTGTAGAGCTCAGGGCAGGCATCCTTCCTGTGGGATCTCCTGCTGAACATGTCCTGCAGCCTGCACATCATGGAATCCATCCTGCTGTATTTGTCTGCAGCATCAACTGACTCAGCAAGTTTTGTCAGAGCCACATATCTCTTCACATCCCCCCTGAGGCCCTCACTGGCATCAGGCTGGTAAAACTCTTTTATCACTGCATTCATCCTCTCGTGAGGTGTCTTATCCTTATGCCTCTCATCCTGAGGGTTCAACATGGTTATTATGGTGTTGAACATCTTCTCCTTTTCCTTCTGCACGCGTTTCCTCGCCCTTGATGTGTATTTCTCTGCTATTGCTGCAGAATAGCCTGTATGGAGTGCTGCATTTGAATTAAAATCATACTCATCTTTAACTTTTGAGGGAGCGCTCTCTGGGTTGATTGCTGTTTTGTTGAACTCTGATATCCTTTCCTTTACTGATTCAGGCTTCCCCTGCTTTCCTGAATAAAACTCCTTATGATTCTCAAGCTCATCAGATATCTCGCAGTACGCCCTGGCCCAGTCAATGAGGCTTCCTGACTCACGCCTCTCATCAGCTCTTCCGGTAGAGGTTGCAGGGGTAATAAGGGGTTTCATGCCAACAACCACACTAAGCCCTTTCTGGGAGCTCTCCATGCCCCTGAAATACCTGTCCAGATTCTCAAAATCACTCATGCTCGTAAGCGCCTCCTCAGGATCCATCCCATTCTCATATGCGCCCTTAACTGCACTGAGTATCTCTTTTGCCTTGGACTTGGTAAATCCATCACCCCTTCCTGCGCCTGTGATGCACTTCTCAAGGTCATGAAGGGTGTCCTTGAGGCCCTTTGAATACTCCTTTACAACACTTTTTGGCATGAGATCCCTAAGGAGCTCTTTCCTGAACTCCTCCTTCCTGTCATCATTAAAGTCAAGTTTTTCCTCTGCAACACCTGTTACTCTGCCACCATTGAATGACCTGCTGAGATGGTCCTTTTTCAGGTAATCAAGGTTCCTGTTCTGATGAAGGTCTTCAACCCATTCATTTATTTTCTCTTCAATAAGGTTTTTTTTGGTGAACCTGTATGTGGGGCTCCTGCCTACCTGTTCCCTGTCGTGCATTTCAGGTATGGAGAAATAACCTTCCTTGTCAGGCTTTGCGCCAGCTATCTTGGTTATGCCCTCTTCAAGGTAATTGACCCTGTTGAAGTCGGAATTTTTATCAAGAAAATGACTCTTGAATTTTTCATGGTCCTCATTTATAGAGGTGATTATATCTCTCAGGATTGTCTCATTGCTTGTAGGGCCTGCACCACCTGCATTATTTGGGATTACAGGGCTGGCTTCCCAGCTTCCCTCAAAGTACAGCTTGTTGTAATCCAGCCTGTTGAGGTGATTGTTCAGAGAGCCATCTGGGCTGTTAAGGCTCTCCTGCTCCTGAAAATCATTATGAGAAACAGTGTTCTTAAGGTATTGTTTTCCGAAATGCTCTGATACCCTGTCAGCAAGGGCTGCCCTGTTGATCCTGCCGGAGCCAGGGCGTATCTTTCTGACAATCTTCTCAAGCAATCCCATTATTCATGCCACCTCATTAGTTCTTACACTCCCCTACCAAGACAACAAAAAGAGTGATGCCCTTCTAGTATATAAATATTTCGCTTTTGTTATTACTTTAAAGTAACTATTTAATAGAAACATTTATATACCAGCTTAGATTTCCGGAATATTTACGGAAGATTATGTGTGATAACAATGGAAATACTCAGCTTTTTCAGCAAAACAAAGGCCTCCTTCAGGAGAGTAAGGAAGGAGATGACAGACCTTAGGAACAGCCTGAATGAGTGGATAGTGTTTCTCAACTCAAACCAGAAGCAGATGCAGCAGAGGATTGACCAGCTTGACCAGAGAGTGAGAGAGCTGGAGATGGAAAGGATCTCGGAGAGGATCAGGCTTAATTCTAAATGAGTATTCTGGTGCGTGATAATGCATACTCCATGTGATACCAGAGCGCACCAGGCATATCATTGGGTGGGCTTATTAGAAGGAGGATCTGGGAGTTGTGAGGCTACAGATACAGAAAACCTGCAGTGAGTTGCGCATAAGGGCGGGAATAATCAGGATTTTGGAATGGCTTTACAATTTGATTTCTTTTCCTTACTGTTCCACCGCCCTCTTTGGATTTACAAACTGATGGAATCCCGCCCACACCCCCTTCCACATGCTGAGAGCTCCTAACTTAGAAGCCCAAAGCACACTCACGCATGTTGTTGGGAGGGCTTATTGGAAGAAGAAGCTGATTATTGTGCGGTTGCAGATGCAGAGAACCCGCAGGCAGTTGTGCGTAAGGGAGGGAATTACCTTGAATAATCATAAAAGACAAAAACTAGCAAGGCGGGCGGAACCAGGACCCAGCAAGACAGAAAACATCCCGGCATAAGGGAGGGAATTACCCTGATTAATCATAAGACACACCTCAGCATGGCGGCGATCACCAGGAACCACAAAAACAATAAGATGCATTCATGGCAGAAGGAACCTGGCTTGACATAATAACCCTAACCCCCGGTTACCAGAAACACAATAATGCCTATAAGAGCTGCTATTGCAAGCAGTGATATGACCAGGCCCGCGAGCTTCCTGAACCTCCTGTGCTTCCTCTCGCGCCTGGCAAGCCTTAATCCTGACAGCCAGAACCCCATGGCCAGCCCCAGCACAAGCCCTATTGCCAGACCTATGCCTGTCCAGATTATTTGGCCTGAAACCATTTATCTCCTCAATGCCTTCCTTATGATTATAATTATCACCAGCAGGACAAGGGATGCTGCTGCCACTATCAGGTGCAGTTTCGCAAAAGCGAAGCCAAAGTCAGCGCCGAAAACCATTGCCCTCAGCGATTCTCCCGAGCTTCTGGCGAGTGTTGAGAGCACCCTGGGCACGTACCCTGTCCAGATTATGAACATGATAGTATGGAATAGGAAGAGCAGGAACAGTGTTGCATTGACTATCTTGAGAAGGGATCTTCCAAGGAGCTCCTTTCTCCTGTAGAGGGCAAGAAGTGATATCAGGCCTATCACAGCGAATATTATGAAGAACAGGCCGTAGAATGAGTATTCCTGCACATTCTTCATCCTGCATATGCTGACAAAGTTCTTCTGGGACTTTGTTAGCTGGTCTGTGACCCTGCCTCCGCCGTAGTAGATGAGATTTGTGGCATCATTTATCACATCCTGGTATGTGTATTCCTCAGTGAACTTTGTTGAGGAGAGCTGTGATCTTGCGCAGTCTTCTGCAGGCTCTTCTGCCTCCATCTCGCACACTCCAACTGCTGTGCTGGTGACCGCATCTCTTACATTCTGCTCAGAAGAGATATCCATCTGGACATAAGCGCTGGCTGGAATGAACAATCCTATGACAACAAGAAAAATCAGGAATATCCTCAGCCCATTGCCCCTTTCAGGAGCCTCCTTTTCCTCAGGCTCATCATCATCTTTAAGGGAATCCCCCTCTGAGAGGTCTTCTTCATGATCATCTAAATCCTCTTCATGCCCAAGAGTATCCTCTGTGTCTTCTGTCTCTTCAGAATCAGCATCCTTTGGCTCTTTTTCTTTCTTTTTGCTGCTTTTCCTGCTGGACCTGCTTTTCTTTTTTGACTTCTTTGCCCCACCCTTTTTTCCGGCCATATAATGCTGTATGGTGTTTAAAGTATTTAAAGGTTTTGGGAGCTATTGCTCGTATTCAGGGACATAACAGCTTATCATGTCACCATTTTCACAGTCGACCACCATGTCCTCTGTGATTGCGAGGCCATTATGTCTCAAAAGTGCAGGGAAGTTATTTATCACACTCTCTATTGAGTCCTGCATATGCAGGTCAGCAATATCAGCCATGGGTTTCTGCACCATGCCACACTCATAGATGTCAATCAGATGATAATTCTTATAGAGGAAGCTCAGTTTTCCCTTTTGTTCAATACCCGTCAGCCCATACCTATTGTAGACCATATCAAATAATTTGTCCTCATCTATCCCTGCTTCGCGCAGGTTGTTTATGTATATAAGCGAAGTGTTTCTCATGAGGGATTGTTTGAGAAGGGCTGTCCTGTTCAAGGGATCAAATGTCATTGAGTAATATATCCCTCCGCAATTATTAAGGCAGTTGAAATGCTCCTCAAATCTTGCAGGGCAGTCCTCCTCATTCTGGTATATTGTTATCTCAATGCCCCCCTCATTTTTCCGAAGATTTGCTGCTACTATCCTCCCTGCATTGTCTGTGAAATCATTCATGGTAACACCTCTGGCCGGTTGTTCTGCCTTATGGAATATTATACTGCAATACAATAAAATCAATACTCAACAGAACCTCTTTTTGTTGTGTTATTGGAGAGGACTATTTAAAATTTGTGCTGGCAGGGCTTTTCAGGATCCGGGCAGAGTCAGACAAACCACCAGTTGAGGACTCCTGCAAAGGTCACCCATAGGATATAGGGCGCAAGAAGGTACGACGATCTCCTGTCTATCCTCCAGAAGAGGATTATTGTGGCTATTATTGCAATCCACATGAGCATAAGGTCAATGAATGCGAGCAGGGGGTTCCTCAGGCCAAAGAACAATGGCGACCAGACAGCGTTAAGGCCCAGCTGCACAAAGAACACTGCTGATGGAACCCTTATGCTCTTGCCTGATGTCCAGATTAGATAGAATGAGATGCCCATCAGTATGTAGAGTGCTGTCCAGACCGGCCCGAATACCCATGAAGGGGGGCTGAAGAAAGGCTTGTCAAGCGCCTGATACCAGGCAGATGATGTGAAGAATGATCCTGCAAAACCTGCAATAAGGGGGAGCAGGATTGATACAGCAAGCTTCAATGGTTTCATGGCAGCAGTAGAGGGGAGCAGGTTTATAATTCTTGCGGAATTGACTGCCCACCTGCATGATTCATGAGATGATTATGCAGGATATCATCAGAAATGATTTCTCCCACAAAAACCCTTTATGGTTCAGTGTTTTGGGAGTGGATTGTGTCAAGAACATAAGATACAGAATATTCAGAACTATTTTACCTTTAAGGCGCGCATTATCTTGTCAAGCTTCATGTTGATCATTGCTATGTCCTCTGATGAAGCTCCTGTCGGCCTTTTGGAGCCTGAAGAGCCCTCTGGCTTCACGAAACAGTCACTGCAGTATACTGGCTTTGAGCTTGTTGGCTTGAAAGGCACTTCACTCTCTTTTCCGCATTTATCGCAGATTATTTTGTGCATTTCCAGCCTGCCTGAGCTGCGGCCCTCCTGCTTGAACCTTCCGGAATCTCTTCTGGACCTTCCTCCTGGCTTGCCGGAGTCCTTTTTGGGCATCCTTCCCATCCTTCCTCTGCGTTCTCCCATATTAATACTGAAGGGTTGAGAGTCCCTTTATAAATCTATGCTTAATTAGGCAGATTTCAGGCATAATATGATCTCTGCCAGTCAGGAAACCATCAAAAGCCACTGGACTTGTGCAGGCTACAAGCATAAGAATATCCCATATTCTGAGAAACAAAAGACTTAAACAGTAGGTATAACATACAAGGTTATCTATAGCCTCAGAGGTTATAGAATGATTGCATTCAATGAAGCTGAAGAAGTTCTGATGAGCATATTGGTAGGATCAGGGAGATCAAAGATGGTTTGTATTGAGATTGTAGAAGATACAGATAATGTGAAAGTGACACAGGAAAGAATGCTGAAAGACAAAAGAAAGCATGTCATCTTAATGACATATGATGTATTCTGCTGGGTATTCACTCCTGAGAGGACAAGGATGCTGGAATATCTCAGCAATAACAATGTGGGGAGCATAAGCGATTTTGCAAGAAAGCTTGGAAGAAAGTTCGAGGAAGTGCACCGCGACGCGAAGTACCTTGAAGGCTTCAGCCTGGTGAAGCTGAAAAGAGAGGAAGCGAACAAAGTGCCTTATGTTGATGAGGATATAAATATAAGGATACTCTCTGCAAAGACATAGGCTTTGTTCTTCTGTTTTGTTTACATCATTGCATTGATTATCTGGCTTTGCATTAAATACAAAAAACCTCATTAAGTAGTCTGCTCTTCTTCCGGAGTTTCCGGATGTTATCACAAGACACTGGACTTGTGCAGACAGCAGATTTATATAATATAATCAGATAATAATTCTGGACTGAAGAAAGGAGTAAGGTTCCGGAAAAATGCAAATGAAACATAGGGGGCACTATGAGGATATCATTTCAGAACATCGGCTGGAAAAGCAGGATATCGCAGAAAAGAGCTACTTTGAGCATCTCCATAAACAAGCTTGTTGCAGTAGGATCCTGCATGAAAAAAGGCCAGGAGATATACTGTTATCTGGCTGAAGACAGGCAAAGGAGGCCAGTCATGATTGCATATCTTGATGGTAAGGAGAGGGATCCATGACCACAACATTTATATATGACCTGATAACAGTACCAATTGATACTATCTATAGTATAATCAAGATGCTGACAAAAACGCAAGAGAGCATATTGGCCTTTTTGCTGGCCAATCCTGAGGAAAAGCCCACAATCAGGGGAATTGCAAAAAAACTGGGCAAGTCATATACATTAGTGTACAACAATATTGCTGACCTGAAAAAGAGAGATATCATCATGAAACAGGATGTGCCCCCTGCACAGATAATCACACTGAACAGGTTTGCTCCAAAAGAGATATTTATTGATATTGAATTAAGAATAAGAAAGCAATTTCTTCAGACATACCCATGGGCAAGAGTCATGCTTAAGGATATACTTTCAGCAGCAAGAAGCTGCTTTTTCATACTGATTATCTTTGGATCCTATGCAAAAGGCACTCAGTCAAAAAAATCAGATATTGATATTCTGGCTATTGTCCAGGAAAAAGATGACACCAAGGAGATAGAGTATGCAATCAGAAAATCATACACAAAAGCAAGAAAAGGCATTAATGTTATTGATATAAATGACTTCAGAGATATGATCAAAGATCCAGACGAGCTTAATATTGGTAATGAAGCAAGAAAACACCATATAATTCTTCATGGCATTGATTCTTATTATCAAATAGTCTAAAGAGAATGAAGATAGAAGACCTGATCAAGAAAAGGGTTGCGATTGCAGAAAAGCGCATTCTGGAACTCACCAAATCAGATAATCTGAAGAATCTTTCAGATAAAGAAAGATTCCAGATAAGCGGTTTCTATGAGGAAAAAAGCAGGAACAGGCTGGAAACAGCAAAGCTTGTCTTAAGTGCATCAAAAAGCAATGATAAGAAAAGACTGGAACTCAATGAAGATTACAGGGATTATGCAGAGGCTGTGTCTGCAGCATATTACTCTATGTATTATATTGTCCATGCATTTCTGGCATTGAATTACAGGAAGAAGCTTAAGGAAGATATAAGAGGAGTGCATATAATCACAGAATATATAATTCTGTATTATTTGGTAAAGACCAAAAAGCTGGCCAGGCATCTATATGAAGAATATCTGGCTGCTTTGGAAACAGCCTCCAGGATCCAGAATATTGATATTGAGTCTTTCCAAAGAGAAGCATATGAGTATGTCAGGAAATATGACCAAAACAGGACAGCAAGGGAAACATTCACTTACAAAGTCACTCCAGATATAGAAGAGCATAATGCAAAAAAGGCTGTAAAGACTTCAGAAGAATTCATAAACACAATAAGGCAGTTGATGGCTCTGAGGTCTTGATTAGGTCAATAGTTATTTCTGCACCCGCAAAAACATGAGCTATAGTTATATAAGGAAGAATTTTTAACAACATAAAATCCTATGAAAAGATTACTAAATTCCAGAAATCCTGAGAAGACATCCAGATTAAAAAAATGCTATAATGTCAGGATAGAAAAAGCAGAGAATAATGATCTTATATTGTTTTTGCCCCAGGACATTGTTGAAGTGTATAACCTCCAGGCAGGAGATATTGCAGTAATTGAGATCATCAACAAAAAATGCTTTACAATCAAAAAAATCCGCACAATCGCCTGACTGAAACCTAAACGCTCAAAAATCATAGATTTTTGGCGTCCTAAAAATGCTTTGCATTTTTATGAGGTTTCAAAACCGAAGGTTTTGGAACTAAGAAAATATTAAATATTTTCTGTTGTTTCAGTTTGACGGCGATTGTATTAACAGCGGATTTTTAGGATGC
>JAWOBY010000059.1:0-2502 GCA_046484055.1 Candidatus Woesearchaeota archaeon
CCTCAAGATGGAACTGTCAAAACAGAGGAAGATCGGGGAGATGGAGCAGGAGCTGAAGGGCCACAAGGAAAGGCTGGAGCAGATAAGAGAGGCCATCAGGGAGAGGCAGGCTTCCGAAGAGGAGCTGGAGAAGGCCAGAAAGGAGATTGAGGAAGAGTCAGAGGATGAGGGAGTTTGTCCTATTGAGTGAAGTTCTAAAGCCAACAGATGGGTTATTACCCCATTTTGTATTATTTAATATAAAATATTGATTTTTTAATCATTTTTATATTGTTTAATATAAAAACAGAAAGCTTTATATATAAGCTATGCTTTCTTGTTCCCATGATACCATCAAGCAAGCTCTTCTGGAAAAAAGCCCGGGAAGCCACAGAAGAGATGAAAACCTTCAAGGGCGATGAAAGACAGATAAAGGAATACAGGAAGGTGGCAGGCCAGCTCTTCTTCTATGCAGGCATAAACGCAATAGAGGAGGTACTGTCAAAGAAGGTAAGCGCCTATGTGGTCGGAAACCACGAGAAGAGAGGAGAGGAGCTGAGAAAGCACATCAGCTTGTTCAGGAACGGCGAGAAGATAGAGAGATACTACAACATCCTCATAAAGAGGGAATTCGACTACAGGAGAAAAGTAGCCTACAAAGGGGAGAACGGGAACAAATTCGCCCTTGTGGAGGAATTCGCCAAATTATGCATAGACGAGCTGGAAAATGGATGAAATAATAAAGAAGGTTTCCGGGATCCTGGACAAGGAGGATGATGTCATTGCATTGTTCCTCTTCGGAAGCAGGGCCAGAGGTGAAGGAAGAAAAGAATCTGATTATGATTTCTATGTGGTTCTTGACAGGAATGCGAAGGATTCCCTCAGAGAGGATGAGATCTTAAAGAAAGTACATGAAGCGACAAAGGGCTGCAAATCAGAGGTGCATCTGACTTTCCAATACCTGTTCATAGTCACTGAGGATAAAAGCCTGATTCTGAAGATAAGCAGCGAGGGAAAGCTGATATTCTCAAAGACTTACCTTATCGCGCCTTACAGGCAGTTCGGACTGCAAAAATACTTCATCTGCAGGTGGGGCATGGATGAAAAGGGGTTTAGCGGAAGCGATAAGAAAGCGTTCATCAGGAACAGCAGGCTTCTCATAAGCAGGATGCTGCATGGATACAAGCAAAAATACACATATCAGGGAGAAAAGAAAGAGTCAAGGAAAGAGGGGCTTGTGGACAACAGGACAATATTCGGCGAAGGCGGGATAATAATAATGCCTGACATGATGTTTGACCACATCAAATACTTCATAGAGAAGAACCGGGGCAAGGTGGCTGTCATGAGCATACTCAACTCCTGCTACATCCCATCAGACAGCATAGAAGGGATTGAAATCTACAATATAAAAAGAGAGCTTGAAAGGTTCATAAGCACAAGAGACAAGACAGATAAAAGATTGTTCATAACATCAATCACCCCCCTTGATTCTGATAAACTCTCTGTGAAGTTCGAATGTGAAGGGGAGGATAAAAAGAGGAACACAATCATCCTGAGGAAGGAATTGCCGCAGGAAATGCAGAAAAGAATCATAAAAAGAAAACATGAGTTTGTGTGAGGAATATCTTGTGATGCTGGTTTTAGCTTATTCTTTAAGGAATAAAACTCTCAGTTAAGATTATAAAACAGGCATAATATGGCTCTACTATGGCGAATAAAAAGAAAAGAGAAGGGCATTTTATGAGTAGGAAATCCAGAAGGTACTGGGCAGTTGGATGAGCAGGTATATTGTAGTTTTTGTTTTTCACAAGATTTATATAATCCTGCCATACCTCTTTGCAGCAATGGAAGACAAGATTCCTGGGGATTTCAGGGGATTTATCTATGAACCCTACAATGAGCAAGAGGTTGTCAGCCTGTTCTTTAGGGCCCTGCCTTATCTTGATATAGAACTTTGTTTTGAGGAGGTTAGAACAGATTTCCCTGATTGTGTTGCCTTTGAGAAAACTTCTGAGGGATGGAAAAGACTCAATATAGAGTTTGAGCTTTTAAGCCAGAATTTTCTTATTCATAAACATGATGTTGATAAATGCGATATGGTAATATGCTGGAAACATAACTGGCAGGATTGTCCTTTAAGAGTGATGGAATTAAGCAAAGAACTTGAAAACCTTGATAAGAAATTTATATTACATGACAGACCCAAATACACACCCTCCATATGGAATAGAGAGAAATTTCTTGACCACGTAAAAAAGGAGTTCCCAGATCTTCTTGAATATCATGAAAGTGTCTTGAAAATACTAGACAAAGAGAACATATATGTTACTGAAGGAGAAGGAGCAAGATATCCAACATACAACTTTAAGATACCTTCGGGCGGTAATAAAGCTGTCGCTATCATCCAGGCTGATGGAAAGATATGGATTGACTTCAGTAAGATGGATGAAAAAGAGAAAAGAACACTTATCAACAAACTAAAGGAAAAATTAAAGCTGGAGTTTGAATCAAAGAAAGCAT
>JAWOBY010000001.1:0-11331 GCA_046484055.1 Candidatus Woesearchaeota archaeon
GTGAATTTCTCCAACATACTCAAGGAGGCTGTAGGCAGCAGGCAGCTTGTAAGGGCCATAGCATATGTTGTCAAGGCGGATCTGCAGGAGGACAAGAACACTTTCTTTGAGGCGCTTGAGAAGATAGGTTATGAGGTGAAGTCAAAGGATCTTCAGACATTCTACGGCGGAGCCAAGAAGGGTGACTGGGATGTGGGCATCGCGATGGACATAATGAAGATGGCAGGCAAGCTTGACGTGATAGTGCTTGTCTCAGGTGACGGTGATTTCCAGGAGCTTCTTGAGCACGCGTCAGCATTGGGCTGCAGGACCGAAGTGCTAGCGTTCGGCAAGGCTGCGTCCTCAAAGCTCAAGAATGAGGCGGATCTCTTTGTTGATATGGACAAGCAGCCCAGGAAGTTCGCCATAAAGAACAGGGCGCCAACAAGCAGAGGAGGTAGGAATGATGGTGGAAGAGCTAAACAAGGAAAACTTCAGGGAGAAGACAAAGGGAAAGAAGGCGATAGTTGATTTTTGGGCGGAATGGTGCGGGCCATGCAAGATGCTCGGCCCGGTGTTCGAGGAGCTGTCAAAGGATTTTGAGGGGAAAATCGACTTCTTCAAGCTCAATGTGGATGAGGGAGGGGACCTAGCACAGGAATACTCAGTCCAGGGCATACCCTGCCTTATTGTCATGGATGACGGCAAGGAGATTGACAGGATAGTGGGCCTGCTGCCGAAGGAGAAGCTGAAGGAGAAGATTGAGTCGATCATTGGATAAGATTCATACCTTATTTTGTTTTAGTCTTATCATCCAGCTACATCAGCTGTATATGGGTTAGGCTCTGTTATATGGGTTAGTAGGAGGTATTCTGAGGGTTCTCTGTTTCTTTCTCACTCTATCTCTTTCTCATTCACTGTCATGCATCCTCGCCCTTATGCTCTCCTCAAAAGGCGGCGCTGAGCCCCTCATGGCATACCTCACTCCGTCTTTCATGAACCAGACAAGGATGGTGTTCCCTGTCTCCATGTAGAAAGTCTCGTCCTTGTCTATAGAATATTTTTTCCTCAGCCTTTCCCAGTCATCATTCCTGTCAATGATTATGGTTATCATTCTCTGTCATGTTCAGGATTTCACTCCTTCTGCTCCCCGAAATCTTCAGAATCTTCAGGGTTCTCCATGCCGACGCTGCTCATAACCATAAGGTCTTCTGTGGTAAGTTTCTCCCCTTTCTTCATCTTCTCCTCTATGACCTTGCTCTTCTCTTTCAGTTTCGTCTCGTCCTTGCTTTTCCTGTCATTCTGAAGGGCTTTCTTGGCAGCCTCAACACCTCCTTTCATCTTTGAGGCTTCGGACAGCATACTCTGGAGCTTCTCATTGACGCTTTCAAATCTCTTCTTCTCTTCCTCAATCTTGTTCTCCCATCCTTCTTCTTCCTTCTTCAGCTCATCGATCTTTTTTGAGCTCTCGGTCATCTGTTCATGCAGCTGCTGGCTCTTCTCTGCTTTCTCCTGTATCTCCTTGTGTGCCTTGTCAGCTTCCTCCTTCAGGCTGTCGATCTCCCTGTTTATTTTGGTGATGCTCTCGAATATCCCGCTTACATCCTTTGCCTCGTCATACTGTTTTCTTTTCTCTTTTATCTGCTGCATGAGCTCCTGTTCCTTCTTGAATGGCAGGGCCTCAGTCTCTATCCTCATCTCTATATTCTCTATCTCCTTCTTCAGCCTTGAAGGGTCGGTCTTGAGCTGGTGCTTCTTCTTTATCTCATCCTTCCTGCTGTTGAGCCCTTTCGCTTCCTCTATCTTCTCCTTTATCTTTTTGCTGAGATCCGCCCTCTTCTTCTTGAGCTCCTTTACCTCTTTTGTGAGCTTGTCCCTCTCATTCTTGGACTCCTTCACCTTGCGTATGTTGTCCCTTATGCTTTTGGAGACCTTGTTCTTCTCCTCAAAAAGGGATTCCTTTTTATCGTTTATAGAATTAAGCTCGTTCCTCAGTTCTGCTATCTCTTTTGAATATTTTCCGAGCTCCTTAAATGCATCCTTCCTGTCTGACTTTGTTGCCATCTACATCACTTGATATCATCTTTGGCAGCCGGGCGGGCTCGTGAAAAAAACAAAAAAGAGTCCTGGTTCAGCCGAAAAGCGAACCAAGACCTGCTGCAGCCTGCTCTTCTGACTTTCCTTCATCTTCCTCTTTCTTCTCTTCTTCCTTCTTCTCCCCGCCGGCTGCTGCTTCTCCTCCTTCTGCAGGAGCTGCAGGTGCCGCTGCCGCTGCGGGCGCAGCCACTGCCTTCTTCACTGCTTCATCAATATCAACGCCTTCCAGTGCCGCCACAAGCGCCTTGACTCTTGCTTCGTCAACCTTGGCTCCTGCCGCTTCAAGCACCTTCTTCACAGTCGCTTCGTCAATCTTACCGCCGACCTTGTGTATCAACATTGCCGCATATACGTATTCCATTTTCATACCTCCTTAAAGATAATTGTTGCGTTTTCAGCTTCATCCGTCTTTATTGCCGCTCCCCTCTTTTTGATCTTCACCTGCTTCTTCTTTCCCTGCATCCTCTTCTGATCCCTTTGTCTCTTCAGGGGCTTTCTCTTCATTCCCCTCTTCAGCATTCTCCCCGGACTCATCCTCTGATTCTTTTCCCTCGCCTTCTTTCTCTTCATCGCCCTTTTCTTTCTTCTCCTTGTTCTCTTCAGTTGCGGTTTCGGGAATATTAAGCTGTGACTTCAGGCTTTCAGCCTCCATGTTCGCCCTGCCGACGATCTCTTCCATGAGCTCATCGGCGAATATATCCGCCTCTCTCGCCAGCGCTTTGCTCTCTGAATGCGCTTTCTGTATCATGAGTTCTGTGCTTTCTGATGTGGGGAATCCCGCCTCAACAGCGAGGTTGATGGACTCCTGCGCTGCCTGCATGATACTGTTCATGAATTCCTCTTCATCTATGGAGAGCACATCCCTGGTGTAGATCGTCCCTTCCTCATAGACTGCCACAAGGTCAAGGCCGATCTCCATCGGCTCTATGCCCAATCTTGTGAGGATTGATGCCACTTCGGGCTTTATCTCCTCACCTTCTTTGACTACTGTGGCATCCTCTTTTATCGCGACCTTGCCTCCTTCAACACCTGCCTTTATCTTGAGCGCCCCGAGCTCGCCTATCACAGGGCCGGGAGCGAATGGTGTGGGTCCCGCCTTGACCACTATGTCCTTCGGGGCGGTCTGTCCCGGTTTGGCGGGAGCGGGTGATTTCCTCTTATTGATCGTCTTGTAGAGCGAGAAAGGGTTCTCCTTTGTGAAAAGCATTGCGGGCATGCCCTTGAAGTACTGGAGCAGCTGGTCTATGCCTTTCTTCTTGTCCTTCACGTTCTTGATCGCCAGTTTCATGAGCCTCTGCTTGCTCATCCTGAGAACAACACTGTCCCTGAGCTGCGCCCTCATCCTCTGGAGCTGGAGAGCGGGCATATCCTCCATATCCACTACACCTATGATAGGATATTCCATGATGAGGTCTTCAAACTCCTTGACAGCCTTCTTCTTGTAGGGTGCCACTACCGCCTCTGGTTTTTTCTTCTCTTCTGGCTCTTTGGCTTCTCCCTTTGTCTCTTGTCCGCCGCTCATTTTTCATGGTTGGATATTGATTTTACAGGTTGTTTTTCAGTTGTCCTCAAAACTTTACAGGTACAGGCTTCCCCATTGTCAGCTTGAGGAAAACGCTCTTTATGTTGTTCTTCTCGAGGGGGAGGCTGTGCATCGTGTTATTATATACATTGATTATATTGTCAGCTATCTCTTTATCCTCCATGCTTTCATTGCCCACAGCGCATTGTATCATCATCTTGTCCTTGACCTGTATCCTTACCGTGTCCTGCAGCTTCTCGTACAGGGGTTTGAGATTAGTCTTGGGCGGCACTACGCATCCCGCCTTCGGGTTGGGCATCTTGCCCCTCGGGCCGAATATCTTTCCGAAAGTGCTTGCCACCTGAGGCATTATGTTCGCCTGGGCTATGAAAAAATCGTAATCCTGAGCGAGCTTTTTGGCCTTCTTCTTGTCCTTGGAGTATTCCTCAAACTCGTCCGAGTGGATAACATTGTCGCATACCTTTTTTGCATCATCCAGGAGTTCTGTGCCCACAAGGGCGCAGATCCTGGATTTCTTTCCCCTGCTGTAATGGAGCGTCAGATAGAAATCCAGATGGTTTTCAGGCTTCTTGAGGTCAAGGTTCTTCAGATTTATGATCATATCATAGGTCTGCGTGAAATTGCGCTTTTTAGAATTCTCCTTTGCTTGTTTAAGCGATTCTGTTACGTCCTTTTCGTTCATTTGGCTCATCTCCACCCTTCTATCGGCCTGAAAAGGCAATAGTAAACGGGATTGCTTCCAAAAAGCCCTGAACAGGCTTTTTTTCTGGTGATTACTAATCTGAGGGGTGTTTTTAAATCTTTTTGTTGGGCTTCCATCCGGCCCCTCAAAGCCCCTGTACATCAAATGGATTGATTTATATATCTGCCCTTATCCCTGTCCTGGGAGGGGACAAATGGCAAAAAAACGGGCAGAAAGATTCGGAGGGGACAGGAAAGCAGGGAAAGGGCTGCTGACAAGAGCAGAGACCTGGATAGTGAGGAAATATGTGTCAAAAGTCCCTTCATGGCTTGAGACCTACCATCTAACCTACATGACCATCCTTTGGAGCGCCCTGATTCTTACGGGAAGCGCTCTCGCCGCCGTAAATATCCAATGGCTGTGGCTTGTTTCCTTCTCCATATTCATGCAGTACATAACCGACCTCTTCGATGGAGCAGTCGGGAGGTACAGGGATACAGGGCTGGTAAAATGGGGTTTCTACATGGACCACTTCCTTGACTACATATTCCTCTGCTCCATACTCATAGGGTACTTATTCATACTGCCGGACAGGTTCGATTACCTGCTCTTCTTCATACTTGCGATATTCGGCGCGTTCATGATAAACTCATACCTCTCATTCGCAGCCACCAACGAGTTCAGGATACATTATCTCGGCATAGGGCCCACAGAGGTGAGGGCGATATTCATAATAATCAACACGCTGCTCATCTTTTTCTCAAGGACATACATGGGCAAGGCCCTCCCCTACGTGCTGGTATTCTCGCTTCTCGGCCTGATACTTGTGGTGTACAGGAACCAGAAGAAGCTCTGGGATATTGATATGGAGAATAAGAGGGCGCGGGCAGGGAAATGATGAAAAGACCCTGAGGTGGATATTTCAGAAGGCTCAAAACCTTTATAAACCAGCTCCATCAACCTTCCTGTCATGAAACGCACCCACACATGCGGAGAGCTCACAAAGAAGCAGGACAAGAAGGAAGTCACCCTCCAGGGATGGGTCAGCACGAGGCGCGACCACGGCGGCCTGATATTCATAGACCTGAGGGACAGGTACGGCATAACCCAGATAGTTCTCGACCCCAAATCAGAAGGATTTGAGGAGGCAGAGCACTTGAGGAGGGAGGACTGCATACAGGTCTCAGGCAGGGTAAGGCCGAGACCTGAAGGCATGGAAAACCCGGCGATGAAGACAGGGGAGATAGAGGTATATGTGTCCAGAGAGCTTGTCGTGCTCAACAAGGCGGACACCCCTCCGATCGAGGTTGATGACAGGAAGATCGCGAATGACGAGGTGAGGATGAAGTACAGGTATCTTGACCTGAGAAGGCCCTCCATGCAGCAGAATCTCCTGCTTAGGCACAGGGTGGCTCAGGCAGTGAGGAACTACCTTTCAGACAATTCTTTCATGGAGGCAGAGACACCCGCTCTTGTCAGGGCCACGCCGGAGGGAGCGAGGGATTTCCTCGTGCCGAGCAGGCTGCACGCGGGAAGATTCTATGCCCTGCCGCAATCCCCGCAGCTTTACAAGCAGCTTCTTATGGTATCCGGCATTGACAGGTATTTCCAGATAGTCAAGTGCTTCAGGGACGAGGACCTGAGGGCTGACAGGCAGCCCGAGTTCACCCAGATAGACATAGAAGCCAGCTTCGTCGGGGAGGAGGACATCTACAGCATAATGGAAGGCATGATGAAGAAGATATTCAAGGCCATTGATGTTGATGTGAAGACACCTTTCCCGAGAATGACTTATGAGGAGGCGATGGAAAGGTACGGCTCTGACAAGCCTGACACCAGGTTCGGCCTTGAGCTTATCAATGTGACTGACATCGTGAAGGATTCTGATTTTGAGGTCTTCAACAAGGCGATCGGCTCTGGAGGGAAGGTCAAATGCATAAACGCGGAAGGCTGCGCGAAATTCTCAAGAAAAGACATAGAGGAGCTGACTGAATTCGTAGCCATCTACGGAGCGAAAGGACTTGCCTGGATGAAAGTGAATGAGCAGGGAAAGCTGGAGAGTTCGATCATGAAGTTCTTTCCTGAGAAAGTGCAGGAAGAGCTGCTGAAAAAAACAAAAGCTAAGAAAGGGGATCTGCTTCTTTTTGTTGCGGACCACAAGCATTTTGTCGTTGATGACGCGCTCGGGAACCTCAGGCTGAAGCTCGCTGAAAAGCTTGACCTCATACCGAAGGACAAATGGAACTTCCTGTGGATTGTGGACTTCCCCCTTCTTGAGTATGACGAGGACATGCAGAGGCACATAGCGGTCCATCATCCATTCACCTCGCCGAAAGAGGAGGACCTGAAGCTGATAGACAGCGAGCCTTCAAAGGTGAGGGCAAGGGCTTATGATCTCGTTCTCAATGGGGTGGAGCTCGGAGGGGGGTCAATAAGGATACACAGGAGGGATGTCCAGCAGAAGATGTTCAATGCCCTCGGCATAACCAAGGAGGAGGCGGAGAGGAAATTCGGCTTCCTGCTCAACGCATTCAGGTACGGAGCGCCGCCTCACGGAGGGATAGCATTCGGATTCGACAGGCTGATAGCCCTCATGGCCAAAGTGCCCGGAAATGACATAAGGGAGATAATAGCATTCCCGAAGAACAAGGCCGCGGAATCACCGATGGACGGCGCGCCTTCTGATGTTGATGCAGAGCAGCTGAAGGAGCTTAACATAAAGAGCACTGCTGATAAAGGCAAAGATGATTCTGAGTGAGTCGTTGCAGTGGGCGACAATGAGAAAGATATTGAAAGAACACTGTGATGTTGTTATTGAATCAAATTGTTATTGGATCAAATGACCTAAGGGAAATCCTTAAATACATCATCTGAACAGCAGAACACATGGCTCTTGCGGAAGGAATCATATTCGGCCTCATAGCGATGCTCGGCTGGGGTGCCTCTAAGGTCATAGTAAAGCCGGCGATAAGGAAGCTCGGGCCTTACAATGCGCTTTTGTACGAGCACATCTTCCTCGCTCTCCTGCTGGTAATATTCTCAGCGCCGTTCATAAAGCCGGTCATCCCAGGGACAAGGACGCTCGTCCTGCTCATATCTGCGGTGATCATAGGAAGTCTCGCCATATACTCCCTCTTCAGGGCATTCGACATAGGGAAGGTGTCTGTGACATCACCCATAGCGCATTCCGCCACTCTCATAACCGTTGTTCTCTCCATCCTGTTCTATGATGAATCTCTCACCACAGTACAGATGCTTGCTGTGGCCTTTCTCATAGCCGGAGTCATAATGATATCATTCAGATACTCTGACCTCAAGAAGCTGAGGCTGAGGAATACAGCTCCAGGGGCAGGGTTCGCAGCTTTGACTATGCTCGGATGGGGCATCTACTTCTTCATGATAAAGCCGATAGTGATGGAGCTGGGGCCCCTTCTCTCAGTGGTGTATCTTGAGACGGGCATTACCATCATCATAGCGGTCCCTCTCCTGCTGAAAAAGGCCAGGCTGCCTGACAGGACCGTTTATTACACGATATTCTCCGGCGCTGCCGTGGCGCTGGCTTCATGGGCGTTCAACATGGGCATAAGGACAGCGCCGGTCTCAATAGTCTATCCTGTCGCGAACAGCTCTGTGCTGGTCACTCTTCTGCTGTCATACATCTTCCTGAAGGAGAGGCTGGAATCGAACCAGAGGCTTGCGATAGCTTTAATAATAATCGGGCTTGTGCTGGTGTCAATATGAGCGACAACAACCAAAAGGGGAAGTATAAGCTTGTCTGTTTCGACCTTGACGGCACTATAATAGACAACATAACAAACTTCTGGAAGTTCATATGCGACGAGTTCGGATGCGACACGGAAAAGAAGAAGCAGGCTTATGACAATTTCTTCAATAACCTCATAACCTACGATGAATGGGTGGAGGGAGATGTGAAACTCTGGATGGACAAAGGGCTCAAAAAGGAGGATTTCCTTGAGTCACTTGGGAAGCTGAAGCTCATGCCCGGCGCTCTTGAGACAATAAAAACCCTTAAAAGCATGGATGTCAAAGTGGCGGTCATATCCGACAGTATGGAGGTGGCCATCGAGGCATTGATACCTGATTTCAGGGAGATGTTTGATGATGTCCTCATAAACCGCCTGCAGTTCGATGACAATGGCAGGATAAAAGGATGGGAGGCCACAAGGTACGGCATGGAGAAGAAGGCGGACGGCCTCAGAATGATCGCCGAGAGGGAAGGCCTCAGCTTGTCAGAGTGCGTCTTTGTCGGTGATGCGGGCAATGACATCCAGGCAGTGAAAGCTGCAGGTCTGGGCATAGCATTCAACAGCAGCTCAGAAGAGCTTGAGAAATCCGCAGATGTTGTGATAAGGAAAAAGGACCTGAGTGAACTCCTGAATCACATCTGATTTCTGCATGCCCCCATTCTGGCAAGCATTGCCATTCATAAAATTTGGCTCGCACCACCATAAACTATATAAAACCACTCCTCTCTTAAGCCATCATGTCAGGGGTGAAAGTTGACAGGGAGCTTATACTGAAAGTCGCTGCTAATGCCAAGCTGGAGCTTACAGAGAAGGAATTAGATGAATTCCTGCCCCAGCTCAGTGAAGTCCTGGAATTCTTCTCGCACATAGACAGCATCGACACGAAGGGAGTAGAGCCCAGCATGCAGCCGCTGGACATCAGGAATCTCATGAGGGATGATGAGGTTGAGGAAAGCCTGAGCCAGGAGGAAGCCCTCTCCAACACAGAGCACAAGAAAGACGGCTACTTCAAGGGGCCGAGAGCAGTGTGACCATGCTTGCAAAGGACTTCGTCAGGAAGGTGAAGGACAGGGAGATCGATGTACTTGATCATACTCAGAAGGTTCTTGAGGAAGCGAAAAAGCTGAACAAGGAATACAACTATTACAACACGATCTCAGAGGACCTCGCCATAGCGCAGGCGGAGAAGCTCAAGAAAGAGCCCAAGGGAAAGCTCGCAGGCCTTCCTGTCTCCATAAAGGACTGCATATGCGTAAAAGGCGTTGAATCGACAGCTGGCTCTGCGATACTAAAAGGTTACAGGCCTGTGTTCAACGCGACTGTTGTTGAAAGGCTGGCCAATGAGGGGGCCATAATAATAGGCAAGACCTCGCAGGACGAGTTCGGCTTCGGGGCGTTCAATACTAACGCAGGAAAAGGCCTGAACATCCCTCTGAACCCTTATGACAAGGAGCGCAGCTGCGGCGGCAGTTCAGGAGGCGCGGGAGGCATAGCCCGCAGGACAGGATTCCCTCATGTGGCTATAGGCGAGAGCACCGGCGGAAGCATAGTCAATCCTGCCTCTTTCTGTGGAGTCTACGGCCTGTGCCCCACCTACGGCAGGGTGTCAAGATACGGGCTGATGGACTACGGCAACAGCCTTGATAAGATAGGCCCCCTCTCAAAGGATGTAGAGGACAGCGCTCTTGTCCTCGAGACAATATCAGGATTTGACAGCAGGGAATCAACAAGCCTCAACAGGCCAGTGGAGAACTACAGCAAATACGCAGGCAGGGGGGTCAAGGGCATGAAGATAGGGGTGATAAAGGAGGCTTTCGGCGAGGGCGTTGATGATGAAGTCACCAAGAAGGTGTGGGAAGGCATAAAGCATCTTGAATCAGAGGGAGCCGAATACGAGGAGGTGTCTCTCAAGCTTGCGATAAAGAACGGGATGTCAGCGTATTATCTTCTTGCGACCGCAGAAGCATCCACCAACCTCCAGAGATACTGCGGGATGAGATACGGAAAACACGGCAAGCTTGAAGAAGGGTTCAACGAATATTTCACGAAAGTCAGGAGCTCAAATCTCGGAAAGGAGGCGAAAAGAAGGATAATAATCGGCACCTTCGCCCGCATGGCAGGATTCAGGGACGCCTATTACATAAAGGCCATGAAGGTGAGGACAAAGATAATCAATGATTACAGGAAGGCATTCAGGAAATATGACCTTCTCGCCTCCCCCTCAGTGCCCATGCTTCCGCCGAGGTTTGACGAGCTGGACAAGCTCACCCTCCTCCAGGAATACATGGCAGATATCCTCACTGTAGGGCCCAATCTTGCAGGACTGCCGCATCTCAATGTGACTGCAGGATCCGAGAATGTTAAGGGAAAAAAGCTTCCTGTCGGCATGACACTGATAGGGAACCACCTTGATGAGGGAAAGCTGGTGCAGGCGGGAAGCGCATTCAAAAATGAGGGGGGAGGAAGCGGACAGGATGAGGCTTGAAGGAAAAGACATAACACTGAGGCCGTTGAAGGACAGGGACGAGAAGAATATCATTAAGTTCGCGAACGACAAAAGGATCCACAGATTCACTCACATGCCTTACCCTTACAAGAAAAAACACGCGAGGGAATTCATAAGAAAATCCAAAAACAATTGGAGGAAGAAAGAGGAATACAATCTTGCGATAACGGACAGGGATGACAATCTCATAGGGGCCATAAACCTGATGAGATTTGACTGGAGGGACAAGAAGGCTGAGCTTGGTTACTGGATAGGGAAGCCATACCGCGGCAAGGGCATCGTGCCGGAGGCGTGCAGGCTCCTGATCAATTACGGCTTCAGCGAGCTGAAACTGCACAGGATCATGATACATCATGCTGAGGGGAATGAATCATCAAGGAGAGTCATAAGAAAATTAGGGGGAAAGCGTGAGGGCAGACTCAGGGAGCATTTATTCACAGGAGGGAAGTACAGGGATTCGCTGGCTTACGGCATACTGAAGAAGGAATGGGACGGCAGGAAAGCGCGGAGGAAAAAGAATTCGTGAGATCAGGATGAGGATAACAAAAACTCGCCGCTCGGAGCTGATGCAAATCCTTTCGGATTTGCAGGCCTTAAAATGCCTTGCATTTTAAGTATCTCCGCCCTAAAGGGCGGAGTTTTACGCTCCTCGCTTTGACAGGCGAGTTTTTGGATTTGAAAACGCTCAGAAACAAAAGGTTTCTGGCGTGCCAAAAATGTTCCATTTTTGGTCATTGCGCACTAAAGTGCGGGGTTT
>JAWOBY010000028.1:0-20693 GCA_046484055.1 Candidatus Woesearchaeota archaeon
AATTTCTTTGTCAGGGTGGGCATGATGAATCCAGACTATGTCCTTAAGATACTGGACGAGCTCATTGAAGCCATGAAAGAGGACAAGATATTCAGATTCATCCACATACCTGTGCAGTCAGGAAACAACAAGGTCCTCAAAAGCATGAACAGGAGATACACTGCAGAGGATTTCAGGAGAATAATAAGAAGATTCAGGGAGGAGATCCCTGATATGACAGTAAGCACTGATATCATCTGCGGCTTTCCGGGAGAGACAGAGGAGCAGTTCAATGACTCAGTGGAGCTGATAAAAGAGATAAGGCCTGATGTCCTCAACATATCAAGGTTCTGGCCGAGGCCGGGAACACCTGCTGAGAGCATGGAGCAGTTTCCCACAAGGATAACCAAGGAGCGCTCCCAGAAGCTTACAAAAGCCTTCCATGATATTGCGAGGGAGAAGAACAGGGCATGGATCGGCTGGAAAGGGAAGGTCCTTATTGATGAGAAAGGCAAGGCCGGAACAGGCACGATGATAGGAAGGAACTACGCGTACAAGCCTGTTGTTGTCAGGGCTGCCGTCAATCCGCGAGGCTCTTCCACATCTGAAACGCAGGGCCGTGGCGGGGGGAAGCCCCAGAGTTTTTTAAGAAAAAACTCGGAAAAACATGTGGGATGTCCTCGTTGTGCTCGGAATCCCACTAGAGAAACTTCGGTCGTGGGGGCTAACGAACGAAGTGAGTTATGCCCCACTTGGCATTGCGTACCAGCTGAGCGTAACCAGCTGACGGGGACGCAGGCCACCCAGAAAAAGAAGCAGGAGCTGAGCCGACGGCAGCCTGAAAAGGATTACGAAATGAATCTGGGGGACTTTATTGACGCAGAGATAAAGGACACCACGATCCATGATCTCAGGGCATGACCTGCTTTGCAATGCTCACAGCAATGAAACATTTATATATTCGGGCCACAACCACACTCTACAGGAGAGAGTCTCGGCAGTAAAAAAGCGGTTTTTCTTGAGATATCGGTATTGTCAAGATAGCAATATTTTGATTGTATTGCAGGAGGGGTTATAAGATGAGGGGCCAGTCAGATCCGCGTCCGGACAAAGCAGTGCTGCCTTATGACGAGAGCGGCAGCCTTGAGGAAAACGTCAGAAGGCTCTATGAGTTCATAGGCATTGATTTCAGTGAGAAGACAGACTTCTTTGATGTGTTTGACTCCGGAAGCATAGCAGGTTTCCTTGAGAGCGAGGGGTACAAGCTCAAACCTACAAGGGAAGATTCATCAGCTTTGAAGGAAAAGACGTTCAGTTGGGACACGAAAGGGAGCTTCACTGAGATGTTCGCTCTCCACTTCTTCAATGAGAAAAGGCTCAGTTATCTCTATGAGAGGAGCAAGAGCCTCAAGAAAGGCAGGAACCGCGATCCTGAGGGTGAAGCGGTAAGGATATTGTCCAGATATTATGTGGGCGCGGTGAAATCGTGCCATGACATCTCTCTTGAGCTCAATGAGAACAGCCTGAAAAAGGGCCTGCTTTTTGCCCAGAGGGGCATAGATCTTCAGGCGGTAAGCGGGGACAGGAGGTTCTGCACATCAAGGGGCATGCGGGCGTCATTCCATGAGCGTATGGCCGAGCTTTATGTAGAGAGAGGCATATCACAGAGGGAGGAGGGGATGCAGTTCAGCACCATAAACGAATCATTAGACATGGCATATGACCATATCATTTCCTCGCTTAAGAGATACATCCCGAGCATGCTGGGCTTCCTGAGAATAAGCATCTATGACTTCAGGGAAAATGCTCCGAAAGAGGTGGAACCTGAACTGAGCACGATGTTGGGCATCATTGAGGAAAGCAGGAAAAGCAAGAGGAGGGATATCCGCCGGCTCTATGAAATGCTGCAGGCTCCAATGGAAAAACTTGAGCCTTACGCGTCAGGCAGCGGCAGCCGCCTCTCTGATAGGGCAGGGGTTTATAAAGCGAAGAGGATAATCGATACATACAGCACTATCGGAAAATCACTGAACAAAGAGGGGATGGACAGTGTGCTTGAGAACAGCCTCAATTTCTGCTTCCGCAGGCTGGTGATGCTTCTTGACAGGTGCCTTGATAACAAGGGACTGGATTTAAGGGGGTATAACCAGCTCCTTGATAAGTTCAACAGGCCCTTCCAGATAATGAGGGACATGGGTGCCGGCATGGAAGACCCCCGCGGCGGAGTGCGCTCTTATTCAGAGATAGGATCCTTCCGCAGGCTTGCGGAGATATATGCCAGGGATTAGTCATTTCCAGGCCCAGAATCAACTATATCACTGATCAGCCGCCCTACTTGGATCTCATAAATGTTCATACTGGTTCCTTGTCATTACCTGGTTCCTTATCATAATGCTGGTCACTTATCCTGACTCCTGTCGCTGTGTTGTGGTGTGCCCCAGCATCATCTCTCCAAAACCCTCAAAATCAAAAATCAGAAAACCGGCTCTGTCCGGAGTGAAGGTTAGTGTCTCCTGTTGCGAGCGCCTTTTGCTCACCAAATCCAGCTGACAGAGGGGAAGCTCCCTACGGGAGATGTCAGCCTTAAGTGAAAGAAGCAGGCGCGAGCCCGACACTAACCCGAGCATTTCCGCAGGAAATGCGAGATTCCGGACAGAGCCCAGAAAACCATCACATTTATAAAACCCTGCCACCTACAACAGGCAAGAGAAAAGAGAGAAAAGAACGCCCTGAACGCGTTTTCTCTGTAACAGAACTGTAGTAAGGGTGAATAAAGATTAAGAAAAAGACAAAACCGTTATTGCCAAGCTTAAGAGAAAAGAGAAGGTATTTGGCGTTTGAAATACTCTCTAAAGGCAGAATAAAAGATTTCAGAGCCGTTTCAGCCGAAATAAAGCGTAAAACGCTTGAATTTATAGGCGAGCTAGGCCAGGCAGAGGCGGGATTGCAGGTCATGGAAGAGAACTGGAACCCTGAGGCCCAGAGAGGCATCATAAGGGTCAATAACAGGTATCTTGACCATGCGAAGGCTTCACTGGCTTTAGTGGCCCGCATAAAGGGAGAGGAAGCCTTAGTGAGGGGGTTGGGAGTATCAGGGACGCTGAAGAAAGCGAAAAAAGAGTATATCGCAATGTGAGGCAACCAAAAGTGAGGTAACCAAAATGCAGCAGATGAGCCATCAGGTAATGGGGTATGACAGGGCGATCACGATGTTCAGCCCTGACGGAAGACTTCTACAGGTAGAATACGCAAAGAAGACTGTCAAGCAGGGCTCTACAGCTATAGGGCTTGCCTGCAAGGACGGCGTTCTTCTTGTAACTGACAAAAGGATAATAGACCCTCTCATAGTGGCGGAATCGGTCGAGAAGATATTCAAGATAGATGATCACATAGGAGCGACAGCAGCAGGCATATTGTCTGACGCGAGAGTCCTTATAGAGAGGGCCCAGCTCAAGGCGCAGCAGCATCAGGTCACATTCGACACTCAGATAGATGTCCTCAGCGTGGTAAAGGACATATGCGATCTGAAGCAGATATGCACCCAGTCAGGGGGTCTGAGGCCTTTCGGTGTGTCGCTTCTTGTTGTCGGCATAGATGCCAAGGGCCCGAGCCTTTATGAGACGGACCCCACAGGGATTTTCTTCAGGTACAATGCGGCGGTCATCGGCGAGGGTGAGCAGAAGATAGAGAGTATACTGCAGAAGGAATACAAGAAGGACATGACGATTGATGCAGGCCTCAAGCTCGCCATAAAAGCTCTTGACAAGGGAGTGGGGGACCACTTCGGTGTTGAGAGGCTTGACTGCGTATACATAAAGAGCGATGAGAGGAAGTTCACAAGAGTGGACAAGCAGAGGATCGAGAAGATACTCAAGGAGATAAGGAAGAAATAAAGCCGTCTCATCACTAAAAGCTTGTCATGAGATGCTTGACGAGAAGGATTCACACATGAACTGCAGAGGAGAACGTTCAAAATGAGCCAGGGAAGACAGACCATGGATCAGGAAAAGGTTTCTTTCAATCTTGCGAGGCTCAAGAAAGGAGGACAGAATTTTGAGATCGCTGTGGATGCTGACCTGGCGATAGACCTGAGGAACGGAAAGGATATCGACATAAGGGATGTGGTGAGGAGCGAGCACATATTCTCTGATGTGAAGAAAGGGACTCTCGCGCCTGAGAATCTCGTCCGGCAGACATTCGGCACAGAAGAGCCTCTTGAAGCGGCCAGGAAAATAATCAGTGAAGGCGAGATACAGCTCACGCAGGAGCACAGGAACAAGCTGAGGGAAGAGAAGAGGAGAAAGATAGTAGATACCATAAGGCGCAATGCTATTGATCCCAAGACGAACCTGCCCCATCCCCCCCAAAGGATAGAGAATGCTATGGAAGAGGCGAAAATACATATAGATGAATTCAAGCCGGCGGATGAGCAGGTGGAGGGGATAGTGAAGAAACTCAGGCCCGTGCTTCCGCTGAGTTTTGAGACAAAGAGGCTGAGCGTAAGGCTGCCCCCTGAACACGCGGGAAGGGCATACGGCGCTGTAAGCGATTTCGCCAAGCCGCAGAAAGAATCCTGGAACAATGACGGTTCATATTCATGCGAGATAGAGATACCCGCAGGGTTGGAGGCTGACTTCTATGAGAAGATAAACGGCCTGACCCACGGGACAGCGGAGACCAAGGAGATAGGAAAATAAGAGGATACTGCGCCAGGGCAATGACACCTGACCATCCGGACACAAAGCACAGGCAATCACAAAAGCTTAAACAAGACATAAGCAGGCGCAGGCAGGAAACGCGCAGCCGGAAATCAGTGCAGGCAGGACCTGGAGGGACAGTAGAACAAATCAAACGAAGAATCAGAACAAAGGTGTGAAACATGGGAGAAATAAAAGTGAACGAAAAGGACATAGTGGTGCCCGGAGAGGTTATCGCTACAGGGATGGATTATCTCCCCTCACAGAACACGTACAGGCTGGGGGATGACATAAGGGCAGCCGGTGTGGGCATAGTGAGGATTGAGGGCAAGGTCATGAAGCTGACTCCCCTCTCAGGAAGGTACATACCCAAGAACAATGATGTGATAATAGCGCAGGTTACTGATGTGCTCATGAGCGGCTGGCGGCTGGACACGAACTCGGCATACCCCGCGGTGCTCCCTCTCAAGGATGCATCATCCAAATACATAGAGAAGGGCGCGGACCTGACTAAATTCTTTGCGCTTGGCGACTATGTCATGTGCAAGATCACGAATGTCACATCGCAGAAGCTTGTGGATGTCACTATGAAAGGGCCGGGCCTCAGGAAGATTGAGGGCGGCAGGGTCATAGAGGTGAACACGAACAAGGTCCCGAGGGTCATAGGGAAACAGGGGTCGATGGTGACGATGATCAAGGACTCCACGGGCTGCAGGATCGCAGTCGGACAGAACGGGATCATCTGGGTTGAAGGAGAGCCCGAGAAAGAGATAATCGCTGTGAGCGCCATAAAGAAGATCGAGGAGGAGGCGCATGTGACAGGGCTTACTGACAGGATAAAGGACTTCCTTGAGAAAGAGACAGGGAAAAAGCCCTCTGAAGCCCGGCCGGCTGAAGAATACAAAAATGAATGATGAGGTTCAGGATCAAAATGGCATACACAAAAAGGATTGACGGAAGGAAGGAATTTGACGAGCTTAGGCCTGTGAGCGCTGAAGCGGGAGTGATACCGAGAGCGCACGGGTCAGCAAGATTCCAGATAGGAAAAACAATAGCCCTCGCTTCAGTCTACGGCCCGAGGGAACTGCACCCGAAATTCATGCAGAACCCAAAGCAGGGCCTGCTCAGGTGCAGCTACAGCATGATGCCCTTCTCAGGTTCAGGGGACAGGGTGAGGCCGGGCCCGAACAGGAGGGCCAAGGAGATATCAATGGTGACTGAGAAATCTCTCAGGCCCGTGCTTGACCTTAAGGATTTCCCGAACGCTGTGGTTGATGTTTTCATAGAGCTTCCCCAGACAGATGCCGGATCGAGATGCGCGGGCATATGCGCCGCATCCATAGCTCTTGCTGACGCTGGAATCCCCATGAAGGATCTCGTAAGCGCGGTAGCTGTAGGGAAGGTCGATGACAAGGTGGTGGTCGATCTCAACTATGATGAGGAGGCATATGCTGACGGGCCGGTAGCGGACGTGCCCATGGCGCTGGTACCCAGCACTGGAGAGATATCACTCCTTCAGATGGACGGCGAGATAAGCAGGGATGACCTGATAAATGCTCTGGAGTCAGGGAAAAAGAAACTGCTGGAGATCTACAAGGTACAGCAGGAAGCCCTGAAGAACAGGTACAAGACGATGGTAACACCGGAGGAATGAGAAAAATGGTAACCATGAACGAATCACTAAAGAAACACCTTCACGACTCACTTGTAAAAGGTTTAAGGCATGACAAGAGGGGACTGGATGAGTACAGGAAGATAACCGTTGAGACAGGGATATCAAAATCAGCCGAGGGTTCTGCAAGGGTGAAAATAGGCGAGACGGAAGTCCTTGCAGGTGTCAAGCTGAGCGTGGGAACACCTTATCCTGACAGGCCTGATGAGGGCTGCCTGATGGTGGATGCTGAGCTTCTGCCCCTCTCATCACCCGATTTTGAAGCGGGACCGCCTGGCATAGATGACATTGAGCTGGCGAGGGTTGTTGACAGGGGAGTCAGAGAGGCCAAGACCATTGACATGAAGAAACTCTGCATAGAGAAAGGAGAGAAGGTATGGTCGGTCTCCATAGATATATGCACAGTGAATGATGCGGGGAATCTTCTTGACGCTTCAGCCCTGGCTGCAGTGGCGGCTCTTAAGGACACGAAGCTCCCGAAGTATGATGGTGTGGAGATAGACTACAAGGAGCATACTGATGAAGGGCTCCCTCTCACAAAGATACCTGTGGCGGCGACAGTCTATAAGATAGGTGATTCATTGCTTGTGGACCCTCTGCTTGAGGAAGAGAAGGTATATGATGCTAAGCTGACTGTCACAACGACAAAAGACGGCATAATATGCGCTCTTCAGAAGGGAGGGGAGACACCTCTTACCATAGAGAGCATAAGGGACATGATCGATATGGGCATGAAGAGCGGGGGGAAGATCCTCGAGCTTGTCAAGATTTAGGTGATGCCGGATGGAAAAATCTCACGAATACACAAAATATGAGAAGGCAAGGATGCTCGGGAGCAGGGCGCTTCAGATATCTATGGGCGCGCCTTTCCTCCTGAAGATGGAAGAGAAGGATCTGGATGAGATAAACTATGACTCTATAGCCATAGCAAAGATGGAATTCCGGAAAGGGGTCATCCCTCTCACTGTGAAAAGGCCCCTCCCGGAGACGCTAGAGCCGGCTGGATCCAAGGAAGAAGGCAGGAAAGCGGCTTAAACTTTATATATTCCGGATTTTTTCCTTTCTTTATGGACAGGATGATGGACAGGATAACCGATGAGAAGCTGGACAGGTACTTTGATGTCACCGGCAGGGCGCTCAGGAAGGTAAAGATCGCTGAAAACAGTGATATCAGGCATTCTGCAGATAAAGCAGGGGATTTTCTTGACATGGCAAAACGCTATTATGACGATGCGGAGCATTTCAGGGAGAAAGGGGACAAGGTGAATGCGTTCGCCTGCCTCAACTATGCGCACGGCTGGCTGGATGCAGGCGCGAGGCTCGGGCTTTTTGATGTCGGTGGGGATTCTGAACTCTTTACAGTGGATGGTGAGAATCATGGATGAAAATCAGCCTGACAGATGCATATCAGGTTTTCAGCCTGACAGATGCATATCAGGTTTTATAGCCGGTGTTTTTCGGAAATGATTTTTTCGGAAATGATTTTTAGGTGAGGTTATGGCCATGCAGGAAATAAATGACGGGATGGGCAATCCTGGCTTCGGGCACAGCAGTCTGGTCGTAAGGCTCCTTGACACTCCAGAAGTCCAGAGGACAGGGCATATCATACAGAACGGGCTTTGCGAGCTTGCTTTTCCCGGAATCGCGTACAAGAGAAAGGCCCACCTCATCGGGGTTGCAAGGGTGGGGGCTTTGACATACAACTCAATCGAGAGCAAAGGATTCCGGATGGATGATGAGGAGAAATCCGCTATAGAAGCGCTGGCCATAACGCACGACACAGGCCATTCGCCTTTCTCCCATTCCATATCTCATATTATGGAGAGGGTAAGCGGCATGTCCCATGAGGATTTTTCAGCAAGGATTGTGAGAGGTGATGTATCCTTCTATGATTATTTCATGGAGAAACCACACCTTCTCGGCGAACCTTCATTCGTGAGGGAGATGCTCTCCAAGTACAAGAGCGCGGAATCAATACCTGAGATACTCAGGTCTGAAGGTGTGGATCCTGCGTTTGTGTCATCCTGTCTCGATGATGGCGGTGAAGGCATTAGCATACCATCTGATAAGATGTTCATCAAGAACCTTATTGACGGGAAGATAATAGATATCGACAAGATGGATTACCTTCCGCGAGACAGCAGGGCGGCGAATGTGCCTGAAGGTTATGTGGATCCGGGCAGGATGATCAGTTCGATGAATGTTGTCGATTTTGGAGGGCAGAAGAGGCTCGCTCTTTCGGATGACAGTCTTGATATGCTGGGTTTCTGGGTGAAAGCCAGAAAATACATGAGGCAGAACGTTTATACCCATAAGACAGTGCTGAAAGGAGAGACCATGCTTGCTGAGGCTGTCAAGAGGAGCATGCCTTATTTCAGGGAGAATGATATAGAGGTGCACTGGCTCACGGACGGGAAGCTTATGGGCCTGCTGACAGAGTATGACAGTATAAGCTGCTCTCTCGTCAGCGACCTGATGTACGGGAGGCCTTTCAAGTATTCAGAGGCGTTCTCCATCAAATCGAGGGCGGTCCCGGCAGCAGGTGATGATCCTAACATGGAGAAACTCCTCGCCATCGAGGCTTTTGAGGATGACAGCGGTTACTTCTTCCCCGAGGATTCTGTCAGGAGAGGGATACTTGATGTGGCGAACAGATCCGGCAGGAGGATGGATGAGCATGAGATACTGATATACCAGAACAGGGTGCCGGCAGGGGATGCTCTGTCCGGGAAGATGGATCTCATGATATACAGGAACAATAACCCTTCGGAAGCAGTCCCTCTGAGCTCTCTGATGGAAAACGGATCCTATGATGGTCATGCAGAAGAGCTTGTGAGCCAGATGAAAAAGCCTGATTTCTCCACATACTTCGCGGTCTATTGCCCTAAAGAGCATGCTGAAAGGGTCAGAAAGGCCACGGAAAATTTCATACAGGATATAATGGCAGATGGCTGTAAATGACGCTCCCTGATCCATCTATCAGGATTCATTATCAGAATCCATTCATCAATGTGAAGAATCAATGCGGAGACTGCCGGCTTTTGTGAGCATCACTTCTCAACCTTCGGATAGACGCCTGTCTCCATGAAGACGCGCTCCAGCTTCGCGGTTATAACTTTTTTACCAGGCAAAACTTATAAATATGTTTTTTATGCAATGAATGATGCCTAAATATAAAACAGTCTTTGACAAGGTAATGCTCAATCAACTGAGAAGATTGGGCAAAAACAAGAATCTGAGAGCGGCATTATCTTTAATGCTGGACAGGATTGAGGAGAAAGGAGAAAAAGCGGGCAAGCTTGTGGATTCACAACTTTTTATATATGAGGTCAAGAGCAAGAAACCCTCTCTAAGGCTTTATTTCAAGCCCGTTGCAGATTCAAAGAGAATTTATGTTTTTGAATATGAGATGAAGAAAGGCAACAAGAAACAGAAAGCAACCCTAAGAAGGATTAAAGATAAGGTTATGAAATTTCTTGAGAGGCTAAAAACCTAATTTTTCCCTTGTGTATTCCGTGCCTGGGCTGATATTTTTCTCAAACTCAAGGAGCCTCTTATAAAGATGGGTTTTTCTCAAGGTGTTTACTTCTCTCTTTAGCTTTAAATACTCGCTTTTTGGTATGCATACTGTTTCTGTCATAGAATCATGTATTGTGACTTCATATTTATATTTTTTTCTACTTCTCAACCTTCGGATAGACGCCTGTCTCCATGAAGACGCGCTCTGACCTTGCCGCGATGCCCTTGTTCTTTCCGGCCATGTTCCTTGATGTCATCTTCGCTCTTGCGAGGGAGACCAGTTCGTTCTTGAGTGTCATGACAGCAACAGTATTGTCGGGCTCTATGCCTTCCTCCACCTTTGCTATGCCCGGCACGTGAAGTTTCGCTCCGTGGCATAATGAATCGACTGTGGTGTCCATCACCCATATTTTAGGCAGGTGCTCCACAGCATCCTCCATCGGCTGTATGATCCTCCTCAGGCCGCCGTCATCCTTCTTTTCCGTGTACAGCCAGTAAGCATCCTGCAGGTCCTGGAGCGTGGCGAGGTTCTCCTCGCTGAAAGGCCCTGCCTTTGTCCTTCTCAGCTCTGTCATGTGCGCTCCTGAGCCGAGCTTTGCTCCGATGTCGTGTATGAGCTTCCTGATGTATGTGCCCGCTTCAGTGCCCGCCCTGAAAAGCACATCGCGGCCGTCGATCTCTATGATGTCAAGATAATACACTCTCCTGTAGCGTTCCCTTCTCCTTACTGATGATTTGATAGGGGGTTTCTGCTTTATCTTCCCCACAAATGAGTCGCAGGCCTTGTATATGTCATATTCACCGATATCGTCATGGATGTGCATTATCGCGACGTACTCTTTCCCTGCGATGAGCAGCGCCTGTGTTATCTTTGTCGCATTGGCCAGCGCAACGGGCAGGACACCTGTCACTTTAGGGTCGAGAGTTCCTGAATGGCCTGTCTTCCTCAGCCTGAGAATATGCTTTACGAACGCGCTGACCTGATGGGATGTCGGGCCTCGCGGCTTGTCTATGTTGATTATACCATATTTTATGAGGTCTTCGGTGCTTCTCTTCTCAGGCGCGGAGCCGAACTTGGGGCTTGTGCCGGATTCTTTTCTCACAAGAACTTCACGCTTCACTCTCTCAAACGGCAGGGCTCCACTCATATTCCCAGAATAAATTTATACAATCTCATTTGCCGGAGGTCTTTGCGGCGCTCTTTGATTCTGCTGTCTTGCTCTCTTTTCCGGCATCCTTGGCGGTCTTGTCTGTCCCCTCAGGGCTCTTCTTTCTGCTTTCCTTGTCTTCCCCTTTCTTTCCTGCGGCGCCTTTAGTCTCTGTATCCTCAGCCTCTTTCTTTTCCCCTTCATCCTTTCCTGTCTTTTCTTCCTTTGCTTTTCCTTCCTTCACTCCGGGTTCTTCAGGTTCCTTCTTTTCTGCGCTCTCCTCCTGCTCTGCTTCCTTGCCTTTCTCTTTGGTGCCGAGGGCGCCTTTAAGCTTTCCGGCTATTCCGCCTTCATCTTCCTCCTTTTCCGGCTTTGTCTTGACTATGTATTTGTGGCCGAACAACTCTGCCTTGACCAGGCCGTCGTCCTCCTTGACGACAGTGACTTTCACCTTGTGCGGCGGATTCTTTATTCCGCGGGCCCACACTGTCTCGTTGAGCTTTGAGCCGAGCTTTATCATGCTGAACTCCGGCTGTTTCATATGTCTTGAGAGGAATGATTTTATCCCGCTGACTGATCTTTTAGCCCTCTTGTACATAGGAGCTTTCAGCCAGTCCCTTCTCAATGGTATTGTGTAGGTCCTTTCAACGGGCATTTTATTACCTTATTAGTGTCTTTCAATTCTCTGTATGTTCCTTATACTTCTCTTATATCGCTTTTGCAGGCATCATGCTTTGGTCTTTGTCCTTCTCCATGACCTCTTGACGGCTGTGTGCCTGCCCGGATGCACTCTCCTTCCTGTGCCGTATATCTTGGGCACTGTCCAGAAAGGGGCCCATCGTGTATGGCTTCCCTCTTTTGAAAGCCTTCTTTTCCTGTTCGGGTGTTTGTATCTTGCCATTCTGACTCAAATCTTCTTTTTTTATGTCTTCTTTATGCACTCATCTCCTCTTCATTTCCTTTTGATATTCATCTCCCTCTTGCGGGGTGTTGTCCTTGAGAGTATATCCTTGAGCGTGCTGTCGTCAATCGTGCTGAGCCTTCCTCCCTGGAGCAGCTGCGCCAGAAGCAGCATGACCTGCGATGCCTTCTCATGGTCTGCCGCTTTTATGTTGCCGTATCTCTGGAGGGCTTCCTTTGTCATCCTCTGCTTGACGATGGATTCGAGCTGCTGCAATTGCTGTTTTGCCTGCTCTTCCTCCTGTGACTGTTGAGGCTGGTAGCCCCCTTGATCCTTCTTGAATTCCTCCATCTTCCTTTTTCTTATCTCGTCAAGCTCGCTCATTTTGAGCTTTGTTTCTCATCTTTATTATCTTTTGTGACCTTATCTTTTTCAGGATTGTCTTTGCTGCCTTTGTCTTCTTTCTGCCCTTTATCATCAGCCTGTGTTTTCTCTGCTTTCCTGCTCTTTTCTTCTTTCTCTTGCTGGGGCTTCTGCTCCTCTTTTGCTTTACTCTCCTGTTCTGCTGTATCCTTTTCGGATTGTGTTGTCATGCCTGCAGATGCTTCCTGTGCCGCTTTGTTCAGCAATGATACCCCCTTAGGGGCTATGACTCTCCCTTTCCTTCCGCTCTTGTCGGCCTGCACCACGAGCTGGGCCTTTTCAAGCTGCTGGAGTATCTTCCTGATTATGTTGCCGGAGCCTTTTGCGAACCTGTCAGGCGCGTATCCCCTGTTCTTCTTCCCGCCGTATTTGGTCCTGAGCTTTGAGACCCCTACAGGGCCTAATTTTACGGTGCTCCTCAGTATCGCTGCTGACCTGACATACCACCAGTCATCCCTTGCCGGAGGCCTTTCCTTATGGGCTCCTGTCTTGACAAAAGCGGCCCATTCAGGAGGCTTTATGCTGTCTATCTTCTTCAGGCCTTCAGCAGCCTTCTCTATGAGATCGTTTGTTGGAACATCATTCATTGACGCCATTATAAGCTCCCTCTAACCCCCTTGCGGCGGTCCATTTTCATGCGCCTTTTCAGGCGATATGGGCATCTTGTTTTATCTGTTTATCTTATGATGCCTCAAAACAAGCATTAAGCTTATGAGAGCGGAATAAGAGGGGGTTTATAAAGGTTTTTGTTGGGATGGCTCTGTCCGGAGTGAAGGTTAGTGTCTCCTGTTGCGAGCGCCTTTTGCTCACCAAATCCAGCTGACAGAGGGGAAGCTCCCTACGGGAGATGTCAGCCTTAAGTGAAAGAAGCAGGCGCGAGCCCGACACTAACCCGAGCATTTCCGCAGGAAATGCGAGATTCCGGACAGAGCCTGTTGGAATGCCTGCGTGGAGGCGGTTCATTCGCTTGATAGGTATGCAGGGCATGGTTTTTTTGGGTGAGGGGGTGCTGGAAGGCTAAAAATATATATGAGGTGTCATTCCCGCATCTAATGAACTATAAGAGACTGGAGAATTTTAAGGATGTGTTCAGGGACAGGGAGGATTTCTGCCATATCGCTGACAAGAGGAATATAGAATCTGTTGAAGAGGCGATCGCACATCATCTTACATCCCCTTCTTCTGCGGACAGCAGATGCATCTCGGCTATTGAGGATTTCAGGAGAAATCTTGACAGCTTCTGCGGCTGGTTAGGGCGCTCTGAAGAGAGTGACATTGAAAAAGGCTACAGCATGATATCGGAAGCGCTTGAGGGATCGCTATCTATTTTCAGGCAGGACAAGTTCAGGAGGGGCAGTATATCTGGGGGCCGTTCAAGGAAGCTTAAGAAATCCTTCCTTAACGGGCTTTCAGTCTTCGGCAGAGGGCTTTCAGGCATTTTTGATCCTGAACGGCTTCCTGAGCACAAGAAGATAACAAACGAGCAGGTGGTCAGGTTCATCCTTGATGAGGATGTGGGGTTGGGGGGGAGATACAGGTTCAATGATAAGGGGAAGTATGCTATAGCGGAAAGGCTGCGGGATCTCAGCCGTAATGAGTTGCTGGTCGCATTCAGGCTTCTTGAGGAGCAGCACCAGCACAGGAAAGTGGGGAGGTGGGATGATTTTGGTGGGGGGCATGGTCCTGTGAGGATACTTGTGGTGCGCCGTACTTTCAGGAGGGATGATGCTTATTATCTTTTCAGGAACAATGCTTCTGAGAAAAGGGATTATAATCCCCTTCTAAGAAAGGATCCGGCTGACTGCGCTTTCGCGCCTTTATGATGCATTCCTTTATAGTTCATTTGAGGGGTATCTGTGTTAATTTATCCCTATGACATCTTACTACTGTCTCTTCTGATTTCAGGAAGAATATCATTTTCTGTATTCAGGACATAGATCCCTGCCAGATCTCCGACTACCCTTTCTATCTGATGTATCCTGCCTGCTTTCATTGCCTGTTCTATGTATATGGGCCCTTCGGCATTATCAATTTTTTCCCTGATGATATGGAATATCTTGTCTCCGAGGTTCTCAGGCCACCTGGTCGGAATCCCTAATTTATCGATCGTTTTTCTCATGCTGCGGGCATCTTCGCCTGCGTAGGAGACCCTCAGCACTCCGCCGTCGCCTTTATAACCTTCATGAGGGAAATATGCGAAGACGGCCTGCTCCCTCGGGTGCGAGAGCATGTTGAGCTTTATCATGCTCTGGGGTTCTAGGATAACATCCTTATCATCAGGTCCGACGATTTCAAAAACCCCTCCTTTTGAGTATTCGCAGCAGGAACTGATACAGTTAGAATGAGTTCTGGATATTATTCCCCCATATATGCTCTCTAGAGGATCGTAGTTTGATGGTTCATTTTCAGCCATGATAAAGATAAAAAAAGCGCCATTTATAAATTTTTCGCTACTTTATGGTGGTCATAAATTGGTATCTCTTGATTGCCGGTCAATCAGTCAATTGTAGATCAGTCAATTATTGGTCTCAAGACAGTTCTCCTGCGGTCTGATGAGCATCTGCCTGTTATTGCACGCATAATCCGTGCCATCCTCTGTTATCACAGGAGTGGCAAGAATGCTGTCTATATTGCCGTATTCCTCTGTCCAGTCCTCAAGCGGCAGCCTGTAATCCTTGATATGGCCAGGCAGCAGGCCTGCCGCCTTTGTGTAATCAGTATCATATGTGGTCTTTATGTAGAACCATATCTCGTCCAGCTCTCCCCTTCCGCTGTTCTTGAGGGTGAGCCTCACAGAACTCTTATCCTCATTATAATAGCAGCCCACATATCCAAGCATGACATCATTTATCCCGCAGAGCCTCGGCTCCAATTCATCAATAGAAGCTGTTTCAGGCGTCACCTCCTCATCGTCATGCACGCTCTCAATCACTGTCTGGAATTCATCAGAGCCCTGGCCTGAAGAATCCCCTGTATCAGCGCTATCCCCTCCGTCCTGGCTGCCTGTATCTCCTGCCCCATCATCACCGCTTTCATCACTATCCTTGCTGTTATCATAATTTTCACTGTCATCACCACTGCCATCTTCAGCGGTATCATCCCCCTCACTAGTCTCATCTTCATCTCCGCCATTGTCCTGCTGGCCGTCTGCTGCATGGCCTGTAGGGGCGACATACCTCACTTCAGTCTCGCTGCCGCAACCGCACATGAACAATGATATAATTATGACTAAAAGAACCAGTACAAATCCCGGAAATGCTTTAAGGTGGATATCCCCTGTCATTTTTCATCCTAATCTCAGTCTTCAGCCTGAACAGTCAGAACACCCCCTTTAAAATACTGAAAAAACAGTAATAAAAATAAAAAAATATCCATCCAGAGCTTATCTGCAGCTGGTGGAAGGTATCACAACAACCTGCTGGTTGACGCAGATCTTGTCCTTTCCTCCCGTTTCCATTATGGGCTTGATCTCCACCTTATACGTTTGGGGATAATCGCTCAACGGCAGGGTATATGTCTCCTCTGTGCCGCCCTCAACAACACCAATCATTGATGTCTCCTCTATAATCTCTTCGTTCTCGTCATAGAGGTACAACTCAGCGCCTGTGAGAGTGCCCATGCCCTGATGCAGGATTGTGACCTCTGCATCACCATTGGCCAGCTGATCGCACTTCTTGAATCCTATTGTCGCGCTCTCGTCACACTTGAACTTGTCTGTCACTTCTTCAGTCCCTTCATCCGTATCTTCCATGCCGGTCTCTTCGCCGGTATCTACCTGATCCCCGCTGTCTGTGGTCTGGTCCACATCAGCAGGCTCCGCCGGCTCTTCCCCGCTTCTCACGAGAAGGATTATCACCACTATCAGTACAAGCACTCCAATGCCGTACAGGATAGTGTTATCCTTCTTTTTCGGACTCTTTGAACTGCTTTTCGAAGAACTTTCAGAGCCCTTTGAAGCGGATTTTTTAGATTTGTGCTTCTTTGCCATTCACACACCCCCTCCGATGTTTTTTTAGATAATCTCAAGTTATTAAAGCCTTATAAAGCAGGAAAATATGAACTTAATATTTAAATGTTTCTGTTTTTCAGGGATTCATTAGTCTCTTTTTAGTTGCAAGGGGCCCTGTGTGCCTGACTGCGCGCAGTCTTTCATTGAAATCCGGACATAGGGCCTGCCTCCCCTCAAATCGCCTGCTTCATCGATACTGCACAAACCCGTGTCAGGGGATAAATTTATAAATGACTGGCATGTAATCAATGATCGATTCCCCAACATGACAGAAGCTCTTAACCCCCAGCAACAGCCGGAAGAGCTCAACATGCTCAACTCCGGGAAACCCCATCATGAGGTGATATACAACCTTCTTGTGAATGAGGAAGAGATCACCTGGCAGAGCCTTCTCTATGAGCTTGTGAAGAGCGAGCAGATGGACCCGTGGGATGTCAATGTTTCTGACCTCTCAAAGAATTATATAGGGATAGTCAAGAAGATGCAGGAGATGGACCTTCGCGTTTCAGGGAAGGTCGTACTCGCTGCCGCGATACTCCTCAAGATAAAATCAAAGCGCCTGCTTCAGGAGGACATAGAGCAGTTCGACAACCTCATGTCAGGAAAGGGCGAGGAAGCCCTGTACGAGGAGGAATCAGTCGCAGAAGAGGGAGGTGAAGCGGACAGGTCAAAATACAAGCAGCTGAAGCTCATACCCAAGACACCGCAGCCGAGGGCGAGAAAGGTATCAGTCTATGACCTTGTGGATGCATTACAGCAGGCTCTTGAGGTAAAAAGGAAAAGGATGCTGAGACAGCAGCCGGAGGTTGAGATGGAAGTGCCTGAGAAACCCACAGACATATCCGATCTGATGAAGAATGTATATGACCGGATAGTCAATTTCTTCACCTCCAAGTCAGACTCTAAGTCCGGGCCCAAGCTCACATTCACAAAACTCATCCCATCTGAGGAGAAGCAGGACAAGATACTCACACTCATACCTCTTCTTCACCTGTCCAACAACAGGAAGATAGACCTTCTGCAGGAGAAACCATTCGAGGACATAGAGATAAGGCTCAACAACAAGAAAGACCTTGACAGGGAGCTGGGAGATGCTGCCTGAGATTTGATTGAGGCCGTTGGCGCCAATTCTGCGAGCACTTTTATTATAACCAATCAGGCCGGCAAAGGGGAAGCTCCCTACGGGAAATGCCGGCCCTAAATTAAACTGCAAGTGCGAGCCCGGCGCGGTGAGGTTTTTGAGCAGAGCGAGAAAACCGAGCCAGGCCTCAACCTCAACTGCGCAAAAGACTCACTTGTATTCCTTTTCAATCCCCTTCATCTTCTTCCCGCTCTTGACTGACTTTTTCTCTGATTCCAGTATATCCTTTTTCATGGCATGATCATCCTTCTTTTTCATCAGCAGCCACTGGCCTTCTCTTTTTGTCTTTATGAGGGTGAAGGCCCCTTTCAGTTTCTTTCCGCTCAGCTCGAATGTGAGGTGGCCTTTTTCCAGTGCAGACTCTGCGCTTATCTCCTTTCCATCCTTTTCAGAGATATTGTCATAGGTTCCCTTGTCCCATACCATCACAGTGCCCGCGCCGTACTGGCCCTCAGGTATCACACCTTCAAAATCAGCATAGTCAAGCGGATGGTCTTCTGTCATTATGGCGAGCCTCTTGTCCTTTGGGTTCATCGAGGGCCCTTTGGGCACTGCCCATGACTTCAGCACTCCGCTTATCTCAAGCCTGAAGTCATAATGGAGGCTGCTCGCGTCATGCTTCTGCACGACGAAGACAGGATTTTTTCTTTCTCTTTTCCTTCCGCTTCCCCTGTCTCTTTTCTTTCCCTTGCCTTCTCCTTCCGGCTCTTCTGTCTTTGAGAAATCCCTCTTCCTGATGTATTCCTTCAGCGCCATTTTACACAGCAATATATCTATGAGTCCCTACTTCCTGACCTCCCACACCATCTGCTGCTCTGATGACCTAGGTCTCAGGGGCTTGTGATTGAATCCCCCGTACACTCTGTACCTTGTGAAGCCGGCGGCCTTCAGCAGCAGCTCGAATTCCCTCTTGTAGATCAGAGCTATGGTGAAGCTGTCCCTCCAGATGGTCCTGTTGTTCTTCTTCAGCACCTGTCTTGTCTTCACTATCTGGTTCGGCTCGTCAGCGAAGACAGACCTGCTCACGAGAGTGTAGCTGCTCCCGCCCTTCTTTACTGTCCTTTTATTATCCCTTCCGTAATGGTTTGCCATGATGTCAGGCGAGGGAAGGAAGAAGTCCAGCACCAGCCTGCCTCCGGGTTTGAGGTGTTTCCTGATGTTCTTCAGGGCCTTTATCTGCTCCCCTGTTTCCAGGTTGTGGAGGAACGAGCTGAAGGGGATGATTATGAGAGAGAACCTGTGCCTGAACCTGAATGTTCTCATGTCTGCTTTTTTCACAGCAGGCTTTAGGCCCATGCTTCTGGCTTTTTTCCTGAGGGCGGCGAGCATGCCTGCTGAGATGTCGATACCATAAGCGTTAATACCCCTCTTCAGCATCTCAAGGTATATCCTTCCTGTGCCGCATGCCAGCTCAAGGACATTGCCCCCTGCCTTTTCTGCCTCTTTCAGGTAGAAGGGGACATCATTCTTATGGCCAGTGTATATTATGTCATAGACTTCAGCCCATCCGTCAAAATCCATGAGGGAAGGGCGTCAGAGCCTGCTTTTAAATCTTCTGGCTGGCTGCGGTCTGACCTGCTGAAGCCTCACCTTGAGGCAGGAGGGGCAAGGGGATGCGGAGCATGGTCTTTTTCCCTGATGAACAGGAATATCACAGGGACCGCGAGCATTATTGCCGCGCTTATCATGAAAGCAGTGTTTATCGTGTAAAGGTCTGCCATCCAGCCCACAAATGGCGTGAATATGGCCATACCCAGCTGGCCAAGGAAGCTGTTCATCGATACTATTGTTGCCCTGTTCCTTGACCTTACTTCAATGTTCAGGAGATGGTCTATTATCGGATTCCTCAGGCCGAAGAAGAATGAGGCGATGACAAAAGGAACTATCGCAGCAAAGCCTGAAATCATTGTGGAGATGATGACAAGCAGGGGAAGCGCTGCCACTGCCGCGATCACAGTCTTCTTGTTGCCGATGAACTCTGAGATGCTGTCAGATGTGTAATGGCCTAACGAAGAGAGGATATGTATTGAGGCTGTTATCCAGCCGAACCAGACTATGGGGATAAGCTTGAATTTGAAATAAAGCGGGCCCAGATGGTGTATTGCCTCTCCGAATGCCATGAGTATGAAGCCTCCTGCGAGCAGGAGCATGATCTGCCTGCTGCTGATCACGATGCCTGATGATGCGCGCACGTGTTTCAGTATGTTCCTGTGTGTTTCTTTCTCGTATTCAGGCTCTTTCAAAAACAGAGTGAGCATGAATGCAGCCATGAGAGGTATGAGGCTGAGGCCAACAGGGAATGACAGTGATATCCCTGCCATGTAGCCTCCTGCGACTGAGCCTATCGCTGCTCCCAGCGGCCACAGCGCATAGAAATTGCCTATGACCTTCTTGTAATGCCTCTCCCTGCCTTCCTCTTTGAGAGTGTCATAGAGGAATGCATTGTATGTGCCGCTTGCAAGGGCCATGGCCAGGGCATTCAGTATCGCGTAGAGCGCGAACATTAGCATGCTGCCGCCTATGAACAGGAAAATCACGCCGAGCATGACGATGAAGTTGGCCATCACCAATGTTCTCTTTCTTCCGAAAAGGTCAGCCACTGCTCCTGTGGGAATCTCAAATATTACAAGAGCGACAGCCTCTATGGAGAATATGATTGCCACATTGGCGGCTGTGAAAAGCGCCTGCTCGTAATAAAGCGCGAGTATGGGCAGGAAGAAAAGCATGCCGCCTGCTATGACTGAAGCATAAACTAGCATTATGTTCCTTGAGTTCAGGCCTGATCTGCTAAAGTCCATTCCATTACTGAGAACAAGGTTTGTTTTTAAATGTGTTGATGCATAATCCCCAACCTCCTGATTCAGAAAGGATTCAGACAATGCTTCCGAACAATAATCCTCCTGCGCTCGCGAATACCACTACAAGCCCTATATAAACTGCTGTCTTCTTGTTCCCAAGGACACTCCTGACAACCAGCATGTTCGGAAGGCTCAAGGAAGGCCCTGCAAGAAGCAATGCCAGAGCAGGCCCTGAATGCATTCCCTTCTCCATCAACGCCTGCAGGATTGGTATCTCTGTCAGTGTTGAGAAGTACATGAACGCTCCAAAGACTGAGGCAACAACATTTCCCAGAACAGTGTTCTCTCCCACTATGTTTGTGATCATTGTTTCCGGAAGAAGGGGCATTATGAATCCTGCGATGAA
>JAWOBY010000058.1:0-15949 GCA_046484055.1 Candidatus Woesearchaeota archaeon
CCATTGCTTCGGGAATTGTTAAACCAGGGGATGAAATTATGGCCTTACCATCCCGCAAATCCTCAGTCCTCTCAACAACAGCAGTGTACATCGTGTTCATTATGCCTATTCCGCCCACAAGAAGTGATATTGTGGCTATTATGTAGATGAAGAGCTGGACTGCGAAAAGGGTTGAGTTCAGCTGCTCAAGAGTCTGCTGGGGAGTCTCCACAGTGAAGTCCTCTTCCCCTTCCTCAACATCCCTCTCTTCCCTCAGTATGTCTTCTATGTCCTCTTTCACCTCATCAACCTTGTCAACACTCTCTGCCTTGACTGCAATTATGTCCGCAGTGCCGTCATCATCCCTCAGGTACTCAAGCATGGGATCCTCATTAAGGAATATTGAGCCGTCAAACATGAAACTGCCTTTCTTCTCAAGAATGCCCGCCACTTCAAATTCCACACCATTGAGGAGGATGGTGTCCCCATCCTTTATGGGCTCGGAGAAGGGATTATCATCTTCAAGAAAATTGCTGCCCAGCACCGCCCTCCTGTTATCACCGTCCTTCAGCAGCCTTCCCTGCTGGGCTTTAAGATTGATGGACCTCTCGAACACCCTCCTGTACTCCTCTTCTGGAGAGGATGCAGCCAGCCTTATTGACTGGATGTCATTGAATTCCATCCTGACGCTTGTCGTGTACCTGTTGAAGGCGGTCTCTACACCAGCGACATCCCTTATCTCATCAGCAAGATCATCACTCAGTGGCTTTGCAGCTCCCTGTCCAGGAGGCCCCATCTGTATCCCCCCGGCCTGCACTGAGAGCATGTCTGGGCCTAGAAATCCGAACTGTGACATCACAGCGCTCCTCAAACCCTCGCCGAGGCCTATGAGAGATACCACTGCAGCAATGCCTATGAATATGCCTATCATGGTCAGCCAGGACCTGAGCCTCCTGTTCTTCAGGTTTCCAAATGCCAGCTTCAAAAGATCGCTTATCATTCTGCTTTAAGGATGCCTCCTGAAAATAAGGGAATGAAAAACAAGGAAAAAAACATTCAAAGATTCATCTCTTCTTTTTCTTCTTCTCCCAGCGCCTGTAGCCGTACCATGCCGCGAGCATTATAACCACTATGGCGATGATGATGAATGCCTTGCTGGTTCCTCCTTCACCCCTTTTAGCCTGGCTGTATGCCTTGACCTCGACGATCTCATCCTGCTCGTACTCGTTGTTGTTGGCGTCCTTGTACTCCAGATGGAGGGGCAGCTTCAGGATATCATCCTTCCCTATCTCATCCACATACAGCTTGAAATCAGCGCTCTCATAATCATCGGAATCGACATCGCCTATGTACACTTCCGAAGGGGAGATTATGCTGTAGTCCGCGGAGTCCTGAAGCTCGATGTTCATGAACCTGAGGTCCGTTACTCCCTTGTTCACGAGCTTGACAGTGACTTCTCCTGTCATCCTCTCCCCGTATATCGTGTTCTCCTCGGCCTTGATATCAAGGTCAGGATCCGCCCCTACAACAAGGCCTATGATATCGTCCTTTGTGTAGTTCCTGTCCAGCTCGTCCTTGTATGTGATCCTCACAGGCACCTTGTATACCTTTGACTCAGCGTCAGGGAAGGCCTTTATCCTGTAATCTATAGTGGTCTCCTCTCCCTCCTTGAGGTGGCTTATCCTCTTCTCTGTTGATGATTTGATAGGGGCAAAAGGCAGCGCGTTGTAGTACGAGTCTATGACTGCGGAGGTGGGCGTCGTTTTTGACGGATTCTTCGCGACTGTCGACATGGAGAGGTCCAGCTTTACGCTTATATCCCTCATCACCGAGCTTGCCAGGTTCTTCAGCCTGAGCTGCACATTCGCTTCCTCGCCCGGTTTTATTGTCCCTGGATCCGAATCGACTGAGTCTATGCTCAGGACTGCCTCTCTTGTCTGGATCCTTATCTTCTCCATGGCCTCTTCCCATGCGAGGTCGCTGTCCTCGTATCTGTACCTGTATTTGAGGTATGCGTCCCCCTCCACAGCGTCGGGATCCACTCTCACCTTGTAATGCACCAGCACCATTGAGTTGGCCAGAACCTTGCCGAAGTGCCTCTGCTTTTCTTCGCTGTCATCGATACTGAATGGATACTCAGGCTGGAGCTCTATAGTGAGATCGTTTATGTCGGCATCACCCTCATTGCCGAACTTGAGCCAGACATCAACATATTCTCCCGGATTGACAGGGAAAGGCTCGTACTTAAGTGTCATTACCTGGAGGTTTGATGTGCCGGTCTGGCTGTTGGTAGCTATGGTATTGCTCTCCTCATACGTGGCCATGGCGGAGGGCGCGAATCCCATAAGAATGACCAGTGCAACAGCAATACCCATCATCATCCTTGCGGTTCCTCCTGCGATTCCGCCAGTGCTGTTCATTTTTGTATTGCCTGTTCTTGTATTGCTTGTGATTTTCTTTCTCATCTTTTATCCCTCCCTTCGATCTCACGAGCGTTTTGATCTCTGTTTTCCTGTTCTCTTTTTTTCGGTCCGGGTTATCTTCCCGTCCTTGAGGTGCTCAATCCTCTCAGCGCTATTCGCGACGTGAGGGTCATGAGTGACCATGACTATCGTTTTCCCTTCCTCCCTGTGCAGTTTGGACAGGAAGCTCATCACAGTATCCCCTGTCCTGGTGTCAAGATTGCCGGTGGGCTCGTCCGCGAGTATGACATCAGGGTCATTGGCCAGCGCCCTTGCTATGGCCACCCTCTGTTGCTGGCCCCCGCTGAGCTCTGTGGGCTTGTGGCTTGTCCTGTCGCCGAGCCCCACCATCCCGAGAAGCTTCTTTGCCCTGCTGACCCTTTTCTCCTCATCTATATTCTGGAACACCATCGGAAGGGTTATGTTCTCGAGGGCCGTGAGGGTGTTTATCAGGTTGAACTGCTGGAATATGAATCCTATCTTCCTTCCCCTTATCTGGGCGAGTTCTGATTCGCTCATGCTGGATATGTTCCTGCCCTCAAGGTCAATAGTTCCTTTTGTGGGTATGTCAAGACAGCCGACCATGTTCATGGATGTTGATTTGCCGGAGCCTGAAGGCCCCATTATGGAGACGAACTCCCCTTCCCTTATGTTGAGTGTGAGGCCTCTAAGCGCAGGCACTTCCACATCCCCCATCTGGTATATCTTCCATACATTGTCAAGGCTTATTATCGGCTTTGATCCGCTGATGCTCCTTTTTCCTGCCATTGTATTCCTTCCCTGCCTATATTCATTCCCTGTTTATGGTGTTTGTCCTGGTTTGTATTCATCCCTCGCATGCCATGTATTGGGGGGGTTTTATTCGTGTGATTGGTGCGATTGATTCTACCTCTTTCTTAGCGGACTGAGTCCCGCCCCTTGGATTCCTCTTCTATGCGCCTGTCTATCCTGCCTATCATGCCCTCCATCTCTTTGGTGAGGAAGACAACATCCTCATGATAACCTTTTATTATCTTCAGCTTTTCGCGGTCCTCCTCTTCTTTTGAGTATTTCCTGTATCTCTCTATCAGTTCCGGCAGGTTATTCTCTATCGGCCTGAGTTTCAGGTCCATCATCTTCTTCAGGCCGTTCCTGACAATCTTTTTCATGTCCTTCTCCATCCAGAAGAAAGCTCTCTTTGTGCCGGGTTTGGGTATCTTCTTTATGAGGCCCAATTCCACCATCATCCTTGTCTTGCTGCTTATGGTCGCATGGCTGTAGCCGGTCTCTTCAGCGAGCTTTTCGAGTGATATCTCTGCAGGGCTGAGGAATATGAGGGAAGTTATCTTTGCAGTCACAGGGTCATTGCCGAAGTCAGAATTGACTTTCACAAAAAGGTCAAGGATATCATTCTCCAGTTTTTTTAGCTTCTCAGGCATTCTGAACACAATATTTAATATTTATTTAATTTATTATTTATTTGATATATATAGTTTATATTGTTGTTTATAAATTTTTCTATTTTCAGCTGTTTTTGGCCTTTTCAGCTGTTTTTGGCCTTTTCAGCTGTGTTCGGCAGAGGTAAGAGGGATCCTTCAAAAAATTTAAAAACAGATTACTACTCATCATGCTCCACAGCATTCACGGCAGGTCACTATGAAGAAATTCAAGAAGAGCAGGAAAACAGCAGAGAAGCGCAGCAGGGACGAGCAGAGTGAAAACGGAGGGAAAAAGAAGAAGAGGATGTCCGGTCCCGCAATATTCGCGCTCATAGTGATAGTCATAATGACCGCGAGCGGAATAGGATTCATGTGGAAAGGGGGAGGCGGAAGCTATGAATACGGGGATCACAAGTTCACCATGACAAATGAAGGGGGTTATTCTACCATTATAGAAGGCAAAAGGGTCGAGTTCAGCGTCCTGCCCGGCAGAGTGGAGCCCCTGAACATCAGCAGGGAGGCTGTTCAGGTCCTGAAGAATACCAGGATGTTCTATATGACTTCGGATCCTGAAAGCCCTTTCAAGGAGAGCATCGCCGGAGCTGAATACAGCATCAAAAGGACGATGGAGGATGAGGGGATATACTCGGACATAACATTCACAGGGGAGAGCGGATACAACACAAGCATAGTCACATGCGAGAACGCGACAGCAAGAGTGCCGGTCATAAAGTTCGAACAAGCGAACACCACAAGAATAGATTATGAGGGGGGGTGCATAACACTGAGCTCGAGGACAGGCAGCGGGTTCATGATAGCAAGGGACAGGCTTTTGTACGGCTTTTACGGTATAATCTAAGGGGCAATAAAAGAGCATAAATGGCATAAATGGCATAAATGGCATAAATGGGGCAACAGACGGGAAGACAGAGGACTCAACTGTTCAAAAACAAAAACACATCAAAAACAAAAACACAAAATGGCTGGCACCAAAGGTAAAGGGGATAACGGCAGGAAAAGCGGCAGGAAAAAAAGCCGGAGCAGCGCTTCAATGAAGTCAGAGAAAAAGTCTTCAGGAAAGGGGCAGAAGAAGAGAAGCGGGACAACAGCAAAGGAAAGCACGAAAACTGAAAATGGCCCGAAAGGGAAAGGCGCGAAAGCTGTTGAGAATGAGAAGAGCCCTGAAGAAGAGAAAGAGAAAAAGACAGGGATCAACTTCCTCTTCCTGATGCTTTTTGTTGTCGGCGTTTTCGCTGTGATAATCCTCGGCGTAAGGCTGATGGCAAACGACGAGCCTGTGTCAATAGATGAGCTCCACAAGCAGAACCTTGAGGGCGAGCTTGATCCCGAAGAAGGATATATGTACAACGGCTACAGCTTCGTGCGCGCCCAGGGCATGTGGTTCACCAAAATAATAAACAAGGACACCAATGAGATGCACCACATCCAGTTGCATTTCGGACCGAGGCAGGTCGAGAACATAACAATCAGGGGCGACATCACAAGATTCAGGGACCTCAACGGAACCTACATGACCTTTGATCCTCTTGGAAGCGACCTCGGCAATGTGGCTCTCGCTGCGAGCGAGCTGAGCATCAACCTGGCCAAATATTTCAGAAAGAATGTGGTCTCGGCATGCACTAAGAATGAGACAGAGATATGCCACAAGAAGGACATAGTCACGTGCGAGAATAATGACAGGAACCCCATCATATACATACAGGAATCGGACGTGACAGGCATAGTGGAGGACGGCAACTGCATAAGGATAAAAGGGACTGAGCTTGACCTGGCAAGGGCGGCGGACAGGATTCTCTATGAGTGGATGGGTGTGATGGGCGGATCAGGAAGCGGAAGCCCCTCCAACAGCAGATCAGACAGCAATGCAGGAACAGTGGATCAGGCAGGAACAATAGAGCAGGATGGACAGGAGGATCTGCTGCCTGAATGAGCGCCCCGGATGGACCAACTCACTTAACGGCATCAATCAAGAGCATGAATCAATAATCAATGGCCTGAAAACAGCGGACGAACAGCATAAATGAGTAAAATATTAAACTGAATGAAAAATGACCACAGATACTGAAAGCGAAAACAGCGCACAGGGGAATGCAGCGAATGCCAAGGCCATACCGAAAAAATACGACCCACTTGAGGAAGAGCCGAGGATAGAGGAATTCTGGGAGAAAGAAAAGATCTACAAATTCGACCCCGAATCAAAGAAAAAGATCTATTCTATAGACACTCCCCCTCCGACTGTTTCGGGCAAGATGCACATAGGCCATGCGTTCATGTACTCGCAGATGGATTTTGTGGCCAGATTCAAAAGGATGAAAGGGTTCAATGTCTTCTACCCCTTCGGCACTGATGACAACGGCCTCGCGACAATAAGGCTGGTTGAGCAGGAGAAGAATGTCAAGGGCACGATGATGTCAAGGGAGGAGTTCATAAAGCTCACCATGGAGGTCCTGAAGGTCAAGGGGCCGCAGTACATATCCGACTGGAAGAGGATAGGCACGAGCTGCGATTTTGGGCTGTATTACAGCACGATAAACGAACACTGCAGGAGGATAAGCCAGAAATCATTCATAGACCTGTACAATGACGGCAGGGAGTACAGGAAAGAGGCCCCGACACTGTGGTGCCCTGAGTGCCAGACAGCCATAGCGCAGGTGGAGATGGAGGATAAGGAGTTTGACAGCCATTTCAACGACATAGTATTCAAGCTGGAGGAGAGCGAAGGCAGTGAAAAAGAGGGGGATGACCTCATAATAGCCACGACAAGGCCTGAGCTCCTGCCGGCCTGCGTTGCCATAATGGCACACCCTGATGACGAGAGGTACAAGAATATCATAGGAAAGAAGGCCAAGGTACCGTTATTCAATCACTGGGTGCCGATACTCGCTGATGAGAATGCTGATCCTGAGAAAGGGACAGGCATAGTCATGGTCTGCACATTCGGAGACCAGTCTGACATGGAATGGTATTTCAAGCACAATCTCCCGCTGAGGGTGGCCATAACAAAAGACGGAAAGATGAACGAGAACGCGCCCGGATATGAGGAGATGCCTGTCAAGAAGGCCAGGGAGAGGATAATAGAGGACCTGAAGAACAACAAGCTCCTCCTCAGCCAGAAGCCTGTAAGGCACGCGGTGAATGTGCATGAGAGATGCGGGACCCCTGTGGAGATACTGGAAACAGCCCAGTGGTTCATAAAATACCTTGACCTGAAGGAGACGCTTCTGGAGGCAGGAAACAAGCTCAACTGGTATCCTCAGTTCATGAGGAACAGGTATGACAACTGGATAAAGGGCCTGCAGTGGGACTGGTGCATAAGCAGGCAGAGGCATTTTGGGATACCCATACCCGTATGGTACTGCAAGAAATGCGGGGAGATAACACTCCCTGATGAGAAGGACCTTCCTGTCGATCCAATGGAAGACAGTCCGAAAAAGAAGTGCAAGTGCGGCTCAGAAAGTTTTGAGGGCGAGAAGGACACGCTTGACACATGGGCCACATCATCATTGACGCCGCAGATAGCAGCGTCGCTCGTGCCGGAGCTTTATGACAGCATTTATCCGATGAATCTCAGGCCGCAGGCGCACGACATAATAACCTTCTGGCTCTTCAACACCGTTGTCAAGAGCCGGCTGCACAACAACACAAACCCGTGGAATGATGTGATGATATCAGGCTGGGCCCTTGACCCTCATGGCAAGAAGATGTCCAAGTCAAAAGGCAATGTGATAGAACCGCAGGAGGTCATATCAAAGTACGGCGCTGACTGCCTCAGGTTCTGGGCCGCTGGCTCCAAGCTGGGCGAGGACATGCCTTTCCAGGAGAAGGATCTCGTAACAGGAAAGAAGTTCATCACAAAACTCTGGAACGCCTCAAAATTCGCCATAATGCACCTGAAGGATTACAATCCTGTGAAGCCGGAATCCGGAAAGCTGAGCATGATGGACCTGTGGATTCTGACCAAGCTCAACAGGATTGTGAAGGAATGCACAGAACACTTCGACAATTACGAGTACTCAAAGACGAAGCACGAGGCAGAGAAATTCTTCTGGCAGATCCTGTGCGACAATTACCTTGAGATAATAAAGGACAGGCTGTACAATCACAGCAATTATTCCGAAGCAGAGATAGATTCGGCGAGGTTCGGGCTTTACACCTCGCTTCTCGGAGCGCTCAAGCTCATGGCGCCGATAATGCCCTACATAACAGAGACCATATACCAGCTCCACTTCGCGGGCATGGAGGGAGAGAAGAGCATCCACCTCGCGTCATGGCCTGAGTATGATGAAAGCCTTGTTGATGGAGAGGCGGAGAAGGCGGGCGACCTTCTTGTCAGCATATTATCAATGGTGAGAAAGCACAAGTCAGACAAGCAGGCCAGCCTGAAGACCAGAGTGAATCTGACCATAGATGCGAATGAGGAGGACAGGAAGCTCCTTGAGAGAGTGACTGACGACCTGAAAGCTGCTGCGAACGCAGACATAACATTCGGAAATGCACAGGCCGAATGCCCGGGCACAGGCCTGAAGGCTGATGTCGTCCTCGTTCCCTGACGAAAAATGCCATTGTGATGGCTTTGCAAGGGCCAAAACCACCAATAATTTTAAATATTATAATAATTCCAAGCGAATTCTTAGATATTCCAATCGATTAGTGACTGTACGGCTGCTTTTGGATGGGGATAGTGAATGAAAAGATCAGGGGGTATCATAATGAAAACAGGACACAACAGGCCATTTTTGAGCGAAAGAAAGCACATAGAATATGACCTGGAGAGCGAAGAACAGAGAGAAGAGATAACAAAAGGTATTGGGAGCAAAGCAGGAATCGGGCAGGGCTATACTAATGAAGCCATAAGGCAGTCAATGGTCAATAGGGCCGTAGATATCGCCTCAAAGCATTTCGGGACTTTCACCAGAGAGGACAGGAAGCAGGCAAAGGATGAGATATCGGACCTGGTAATAGAAAGCTCTGCAGGCATAGGGGAGAAAGAGATTCTCAGGATAATGATAGCTTATGATTCAGGCTCATCCCCTGCGGATTACACGCGGGTCGATATGCTGAGGACAGGCAGTACAGCTTATATCAGCAATGATGACATGGGGCACATGATGTACGCCCTCGGCAGTGATATCGACCTCTCAAACCAGAGGAAAGCGGAATTCTTCATCAGGAACCACCCCTCTCTCAACATGAAGGATCTTTTCGGCGGGAAGCTCTCAATAGCAGAGTATGACAGCTCATCATCAGAGGAGGAGATCGGCGGGGTGACAAAGAGCAGACTGGCAAGCATGCTCGGCTGCTTCGTCTCCAGCAAGGTGCCGAGAGGTTTCAGCGTCTTTTATGACCAGCCCGCCAACCAGACATGGTTCGTTGATGAGAGGATTGAAGGATATCTCAGGAAGAACTTCGGCGATGAGGCTGATCCGGAAGATCCTCACACGCTGATGGACAACCCCAACATCATATGCACAGATCATTTCGAGGGCAAGGCTGTTGTGGCTGTGCTTGAGAAGAACTTCTCAGGCAGCCCGGCCCACCAGAACAAGGTGGGGCTTAACAGCTACAGGGACAAGCCGAAGAATGAAGGACATTTCTATGAGCACGCTATAACGCAGGCCATGAATAAGCTGGAGTGAGGCCTGATTATTCTTCTTTTTTATCCTTTCTTCATTCAGAGAGAACCATGATCAGAATCATAACCTCTTGAGCCTCGGGCCTGAGGGAGTGTCCTCAACAGAATATCCCTTCTCTTTGAGCTCATCCCTTATTGAATCAGCCTTCTTGAAATCCTTTTCTTTCCTTGCTTTCTCCCGCTCCTCAGCCATGGCCTTTATATCCTCAGGGACGTCATCCTCTGCATAATCCATGATTCCGAGAACCCTGTCGATATCATCAATGAATGAGATTATCTCCTGCGCGTTCTTCCTGCCGAGCCTGTTGTCCATGGCCAGCCTGTTGGCTTCATGCACGAAATCAAACACTGCGGCAAGAGCAGGGCTTATCTGAAGGTCATCATCCATGGAATCCTCAAAATCCTTCCTCGCCTTCTGTACGAGGCCTTTGACATCTTCGTTCTCCTCTGCATCCGAGCCCTCCTTGAGCTCCTCCATCCTGTCCCTGAAGTCTATGAGGCGCTGGACGCTGCTGTCAGCGGCCTTTATTCCATCTTCCGTGAAGTTCAGCTGCGTCCTGTAATGCGTAGTCAGGAGGAGGTATCTTATGGCCCTCGGCTTGTGGCCCTTCTCCAGCAGATCCCTGAATGTGAAGAAATTGCCGAGGCTCTTGCTCATCTTCCTGCCATTGACGAGCAGCCATTCATTATGCACCCAGTAATTGACGAACCTCTTTCCTGTGCAGGCCTCTGACTGGGCTATCTCATTCTCGTGATGCGGGAAAACAAGGTCTATCCCGCCCGTGTGTATGTCAAATGTGGGGCCCAGGTTTTTCATTGACATCGCTGAGCATTCTATATGCCAGCCCGGCCTGCCCTTGCCCAGCTCTGTCTCCCAGAACACATCACCATCACCCTCATCCCAGGCCTTCCACAGCGCGAAGTCATTCGCTTCCTCCTTCTCATACTCGTCCTGCTTGACCCTCGCGCCCGCCTTGAGGTCCTTGACCTTTACGCCCGATAACTTCCCGTAATCACTGAACTTCCTCACAGAGAAATATATGCTGTTATCATCACCTCTGTACGCGTAGCCCTTGTCCATCAGGGTCTTCACTATCTTCGCCATCTCATCTATGGTTTGGGTTGCTTCGGGATACTCATCCGCTTTCCTCATGTTCAGGGCTTTGATATCCTCAAAGAACGCTTCCTTGTACCTTTTCGTGTACTCGCTGAGGCTTACGCCCTCCTTCATTGAGCCTTTTATCGTCTTGTCATCAACATCAGTGAGGTTCATGACCTGCGTCACCTTAAAGCCCCTGTACTCCAGCCACCTCACGAGCAGGTCAGAGCAGATGTAGGCCCGGAAGTTTCCGATGTGCGCGAAGTCGTAAACAGTAGGGCCGCAGGAGTAGATGGCGGCCTTTCCTGCTTCAATCGGCCTGAAGGGCTCTATCTTTCTTGTGAGTGTGTTGTACAGTTTCAGATTCATTCTAGATCCCCCTCATCCTCTTGATTATCTCCTCTTTCCTCTTCTTAAACTCTCCAGGGGTTAGGTTCAGGTAGCTGTGTTCTTTAAAGTTTGCTATTATTCCCTTCAATCTGTCATAAAAATCCCCTTTTCCGTATCTTTTGATCAGCTCCATGTAATTCTTAAAGTCAATGCCGCAGGTGAGGAGTATAGACATTATGTCAATCCTGTCCTTCAAACCCTTTTCGCTTTCACTCCTGTCCTTTTCCGCGTCCTGCTTGAGTATCAGGAGCACTTCCGGCTTTGGCACTGTAAATCCCTCAATCCTTGAGATGTGTTTTTTAATCTCCTCTGCTGGTATGGGCAGCCTTGAGTAGTAGGGCACATATATATCAATGTCCACTTCATCTATCTTTATCTCATAATTTTTCAGATTATCATTCTTCTTCAGCTCATAATCGGCCCTGAGATGCTCCAGCTGTTCGATGTCAATAATCATGTCAATATCCTTTGACTTCATAGCCCTTGTCCAGAGGTAAGCCGCCCATCCTCCGATGACTATGAATTCAAACCTCTCTTTTATGTCCTGCAGCACTTTCCAGCTCTTTTCTGTTATGATGTCATGCCAGTATTCCATCCAGTCTCGCCTCCATCTCTTTAAGAAAGTCCCGTGCATACCACTGCTTCAGGTTCCAGAGATCAACAAAAAGATTTGCCAGGGTTGCCTCATCTTTCATGTTCCTGTCCTTCTTCAGGACAGTTATGTTTGCGGGGCCTTTTCTCTCAGGGAACCTTCTCTTTATCTCATCAGCGCTGCCTGAGTAGACATATATCTCTGAGTAATCAGCCGGGGCGTCCTTGAACCTGAACACATAGCCAGAGTATGCTGTGAAGACGACTCCGGCGGGCATTGATTTCTCTATCTGCTTTGGGTCCATCTCCGCTCTTGTCTCATAGATGATGTCCTTTTCTATGTTCCTTATTGAGGACCAGTAGTACAGGGTTTTTTTTACGCTTGTTATCTTCATGTTTTTTGGGCTTATTTCAACTGCATTCATCTTCCTCAATGGCTTCAGCGCGTGGTTCACTGTGCTGAGGGATATCCCCAGAGCAGAAGCTATCGCTTTCTGGGTGAGTTTCCTGTTCTTTTTCTCCATCGCTTCATGCAGTATTTCCCTGTAGACCTGCTCTGTTTTCTTCATTCTTTGGCCTCTGGCTGCCTGTCTTTATAAAAACATACATATATGTTTCGATAATAAGTGTATTTTATATTTAAATGTTTCGATAAATATTGAAAGATATTTATAAAGGATATTTAAAGGATTAGAATGCTGATAATGCTTGGGGAATCACCATATAATGTCAGGCCCGCAGGAATAGACAGAAGCGTGGCCGTCCTTGATAGGCCTGAAGGGCTCTATCTTCCTGCTCAGGGTGTTGTAAATTTTCATTGTAATAGTTGCCTCGCCTTTTCCAGGGACTCTTCTGCATAGGATAATATCTCCTCAGCAGACTCTTCTGAGAATGTGAGATTATAATCAGCAGCTTCCCTGAGATCCATCGCTTCACTGAAATAATCAAGGAATTTCTTTTCGATTATCTTTTCATCAACATAAAGAGTCTTGAATCCTATCAAAAGACAGTAATGAGATTTTTCCCTGTATCCCTTCTTGAACACCAGCGCCTTTATTGAATGGAAAATGGAATAATACGCCTTCACTGTTGCCCATTTGTAATCATTATTCCTGAATGATTCTTTTGCTCTTTCAAGGTCATAATCTGCTCCGTCTATCTCTTTATCTATCATATCCTTGTCCAGCTTTATCTTTTCCAACTTTCTTTCTTCCAGGCATCTCTTGAATTTATAGTTCATTTTTCCCGTCCCATAAGACAAGCCCCTTCATTATCCTGCTGTAAAGCGCCCTGTCTTTTGTTTTCATATGCATCATATCTTCCATATTGACTGTCAATGCTGATATCCTTCTTACCTCCAACCTGAACTTGTTTATAACTCTTTTTGCTTCCTCCTTGTTTTCAGTGAGCACAAAGAGATCAATATCACTATCCTCTGTATCAGTACCCTGAGAGCAGCTTCCATACAAGACCACCTTTTTTGATACCTTTTTAAGCCTTGCTGCAAGAGGCATGATATCGAGCATGTTGATGAACCTCCTGAAACTCTGTATCAGGGGACTGTCTGGATCGGCTGAGTAATAGGTTTCCCTTCCCTGCGTTGATTTCCTGATCACACCTTTTTTTTCAAGGTTTCTCAGGCCCTGGCTTGCAGCGCCTGCACTTATCCCTGTATCCTTGGATATCTGCCTGCCATAGGATCCATCCCCTTGCTTTTTTGACAGATAGTCAAGTATTACAAGCTCTGTCTTGCTGATATTCATTTTTATGAATCTAAGTTCATTTAATTGAATATTTAAATGTTTCGGTCCTGAGAAAGAATACATCAACCCAATGGCCAGAGTATAGAATAAGTTGTTTTTAAGGGTTTTGGTGCGTGGCTGTTTTTAATTTGTTACAAATGTGGGATATTGATATCTTTATATGGTATCAGGCAGTTGTTGTAGAGCTATCATCTTCATCACTTCCTTCATTTTCAGTGTCATTGGTGTTTTCTTCATCATTTTCATTTTTGCTTTGAAGTTCATAAACTGGAGGGTCTGTTGTAGGATTGAGGTTGTCTGCCGCGTGTTTACTCGTGCTATGAAGATGATCTTGAAGCCGATTTAAAAAGCCGTCATCCTCTTCCTGCTCAGGGGAAGGTTCTTTACAAACAAGTTGTCCCTTCTCATTATAATCCGGGACCCATCCCACCCCCTCTTGATTACATTTATTTGCGTCTTCAATTATCTTTTGATTAGCCTCATCATAAACACTGTCTGGAATAGTGAAATATTCAGGATTATATCTTTCAAGATCCCGACAATCACCCTCCTCACTACAATAAAAACCTTCAGGACATTCATCAGTCTTTTTACAAGGTTTAAAGGCCCCTCCATCATCCCCATTTTCATCAGATGGTGTTTCTCTCTTCCTCCTCTCAACATTTTTTTCCGTTTGCGCATTGTTCACAGCGCTTCCTGCCGGATTCTCCTCTGCTCTTGTGACAGCGGCATCAACACTGCCATGCACTTCACTGCTGAAACTGTTAAGGTCATCATTGTTGCAGTCGCCTGTTATGTAGCATTCCCTCAGTAGGGCCGTGGTCGTCTGCATGCCCGCTATACCATCCGCAAGGTTAAGGCCGGCTCCTTCCTGGAATTCTCTCACGCTGCCATATCCCATGTCCTTGATCATATTCTGTACGCGGGGGTCATCAGAATAGAACTTGCCATTGACTCTGCCGGCCCTTATTGAGTTGGGGTTTGTATCTGAAATCCTATCTCTTGTTTTCTCGCTCAATCCCTCTTCATCCCGGCCTTCTCCGGTCTCCTCTTCCCCTCCTTCCTCTGCTTCAGCATCCCCTTCATCCTCAGTATCCTCTTCCTGGGTCTCTTCTGCGGTGCCATCCTCTTCCTGTTCAGCATCCTCAAGATTATAAGGGAATAGCTTGTCGCCTTTCCAGTCCTCTATGCTTCCTGCTATGCCCTCCTTGCCTGTGGCCCTGAGGATTTCCTCAACTATGTCCTTCCTCTTGTCCTCGAGCATCAGGCCCATGCCGCTCTTTACTCCCTGCAGTGTGTATTCAGGATCTTCTTTCATGTTGTCCATCTTCATGAATATGCTCTGGCCGTCGCTGACAGCCGCCATCGCTCCCTCATCCTTTGAATTGTCTATGCTCTTGAGGGTGAAATCCCCCAAATTGCTGTTCTTTCTCTTTGCAAAGATATCTGTTCTTCCTTCATTATCGCTTGTGACCTTGTATGAGCTTTCCCCTCCATCCTCATCATGGGTGAATTCTGCGATATCAGTCAATAACCTGTTATTGCCCATGCTGTCTTTCGGGATCTCCCACATCCCTATCTCAACATCATCCAGATCATCAGTCCTTTTTATTGTGGACAAAGCTCCCTTGTGGAGCATCTCTACAGTGTCCTCTCCGTACTCTACCTCGAAATTGTTGTTATTGACGCTCGCTGCTGAAACCTTGTTATCGTCATGGTCTATGCTGACAAAATTGTTATCCGCATTTTCAGGTTCGGGCACTCCCCCCATATAGATGTCAGTGATCTGTTCTCCTTTCGCGCCCTCCGCTAATGTAGGGGTGTTCCTCACAGTCGCGCTCTCGCCATCTATATCAGTGGCCCTGAACTCTGTGTCCTTGCCGTAGATGCTCGCCTTCCTTCCATCTATATCATAAGTGAAGTGCCCGCCCTGCGCGACCCCTCCCTTCTCTCCGTGTATTGTCATCTTTGAGTAGCTGCCATCCACTTTTCCGTCCACTATGCTGGCTGATCCTCTCTTCTTAAGTCTCAGGGTCAATGCCTTGACATCCTCCTCCCTATCCCCCAGGCCTTCATAATAGAGGATTCTTGTGCCTTCTGATTTGCTGATGCTGTTGAGATTGTTGTTTGAGAAGTCTATCTCCGCTCCCTTCCTGAGGACTTCTGTCGGCATGTTATCCCCCAGCTTCAGTCCTTCTGCCTTATCAAGGAGCGTGCCTTTCATCTCTTTCACATTGCCCTCATCATCAAAGCCTGCTGTGCCCTTGACATGCAGGGTCTTCTCTCCTGACTTCAGCTGTACATCATCTCCGTCAGCTGAGCATGATTTCCCTTCAGCGCATAAGAACACGCCGTCCTCGCTCACGCTTCCTGAGCCTGTGAAAATTGCCTCATCACCATCCTCAGTCTGCACTTTCAATCTGTCTGTGCTGTCAATATGCACAACACCATCCTCAATCCTGACAATGGCGCTCTCATCCCCTTCTGCATCATATTTATTGCCTCTTGAGTCCACCAGTATGGTCTTTCCGTCGGACTCTTCCACCTTGACCCCTTCCATGCCGTTTATATCACTAATCTCCAGGCCACCTATA
>JAWOBY010000012.1:0-14221 GCA_046484055.1 Candidatus Woesearchaeota archaeon
TCTGTGTTGTTGACTCCAAGAAGGCATCCTGTGAGGCTTGTGTAAGCGCACCCATCGCACACATAGCTTGATGCGTAATTCCTTGCTATCGCGGAATCATCGCCGAACTCAAACAGCAGGGCATGGCTTCCTCCTGTCATGACCTCAGAAGTCTCGTATCCTGTGTTATCGCATGAGTAATTCTCATAAAAGACCCTGCTTCCGTCATAATCTGCAGAGACAGCAGAATCCCCGCAACTGAGCTCAAGGAACTCAAGATCCTCCCCGAATTCCGTTCCTTCAATTCCCCTTATTGTGAGATTGGCTGTTCCTGTTGTGTTGAACTCCACAGTCCAGTTTCCTCCGACAGAAGGATAGCTCTTGAGGTTGATGACCTCAATGCCGAACTCAAAAACCTCTGATTCGGTGCCTATATGGAGTCTGAACCTGGGCACCTCACCCTTAACAAGAGGTACGACAAGGCTGATGTTCTGGTAAGGCCTGGATGTGTTGTCTGACAGAGTATGATTTACATCGCCTTCAATCCAGACAGGCTGGGCGAATGAGCTATTGTGGTGGAAGGTCAGCATAAGGCTGCCGTTCTCCCTGCTTACCCTTGTGAATAATGTCTCGTACTCCCCCTCATCCCTTATCTTTTTTCCTACAATCTCCCCGCCGTCATCAAATATCCTCCCTCTCCCCTTTTGCTCTTTCTTCTTGGATTCGGACAACCCTGCTGCAGTAGAAGTAATATCCGCCTTTCCGGCAGAAGTGTTTGTGGGGGTACTTTTACCTGCAGCAGGTGTTGCCTTGGAAACATGATCCTCCTCAGCGCTTTTGACCCTGAATGTTGTGGATACCTCTTCTGTGCTGTTTCCGCTGGACAGGGTGGCCCTGACCTCATAGATTCCCGGCCTTTCCACAGGGAAGTTGAGGGAGTTCGCGTAGAGCTTTCCTCTTGGGTCATAGACTTCTATGCTGTAATCAGCTGAATCAGGGAATATGAAAAGATGAGCCATTTCACCCTGCTCGTATGTGTCCTTGCCGGGCATGATATCCGCTTCCTCAAGCACAGCGAATCCTGTCAGCACCCCTGACATGTTGATTACAGCGGCCGCCAGGACGAGCATGACAACTATCACTGAGAAGGCTATGGCCTCATTCCTTCTTCCGTTCCTTTTTCCATCCATCCTTTCTTTGCCGGCTCTTCTGCCGGGTTGCATCTCTGGTGCATGGGCCATTATGTCGTGTCCTCTCATATCTCCTGCAGCGGCGCCTCGCCTTTTTTCTTGTATGCGGTGATTGCGGAATCTATGTTGGCTGTGTCTATGTTTATCCTTGAAGCTTTTTCCTTCAGGTTCATGATGACTCGGTCATTATGGTTCAGTTCTTCTTCAACCACTTTCTTAAGCAGTATGCCCTCGTCCTTGATGTAGAACACCCAGAATGCGGTTCCTTCCTCTATCAGAAGCTCGTTCCTCGCCTCTTTTGGTATGATCAGCTGTCCTCTGCTGTCAGAGCTGACCGGTTTGGGGTATATCTTCATTTATCGGGCTCGTTTGTTTTATCCTGATCTCATATCTTGTTTGATGCGCTCTGCTATTATCGGCTCTTTCGCGGTTATCTTGAACTGTTTCTTCTTGCTTCACGCTTCCCTTTCACTTCTTTTTCCCATTTCCTTCAGCATCCATTTCAGGATTATCCTGAGGCTTAAGGAATAATCCCTCATCTGATATTATATACATTGAGAAATCGGTCTTTCCGCTGAGGCCCAGCTTTTCCCTTATTGAGTTGGGTATGACTATCTTCCCCCTGCTGTCGGCCTGCACTATCCTTGGTCTGGGGGTATCATCATCGGTCATTTTCAATCTGTTATCCTGCCAGTATTTTTAAATTTTTCTTAAAATAAGATAAAAATTGATTAAATACTCTAATCTATTTTTAAATAAGCAATAAATTCTTTTTTTACATAATTTATACTTATAAACTATAATTTAATCCTAAAATACATTTTTAGTTCTTATAATTTATCAATAAAGCTTATAAGCTATCAATAAGACTTATAATAGGCCGTAATTACTTAAAAGAAGAAAGAAAAAGGGCCCAAACCAGCCTGTCCACAATCAGACCTATATTAGATCCCCTTGTTGGCTTCAAATCAGACTGAAGTTTTGGGAATATTTAAATACCACGCAGGCAGATCAACAGGCATGGCAAAGAAGAAAGAGACATTCATGCTTGTCTCGCTGGAGGAGGACAAGGCCAAGAAGCTGGCCCAGGTGATAAGCAACAACACGTGCAGGAAAATACTTGATCATCTGGCCGGCAGGAAAGCCACGGAATCAGAGCTCGCAAGGGATCTGGAGGTGCCCATCTCCACAGTGCATTATAATCTCAAGCATCTTCTGGCAAACAAGCTCGTTGAGGCAGAGGAATTCCATTACTCAGAGAAAGGGAAAGAGGTCCTGCATTATTCACTCTCCAACAAATATGTAATAATCGCGCCGAAAGATGCCTCTGAAGGGATTAAAGAGAAGCTCAAATCGATCATAGGCGCCGTAGCAAGCGTGGGGTTTGTCGCGCTCGCAGTCCAGTATCTTCCCGGATTGATAAGCTCACTGAGCATCGGTTCCAAGGCGCTGGCTTCTGAAGCAGAGCAGGCATCTTCCGGAACAGGCGCTGAAGCAGGTGTCATGGCAATGGAAAAGTCTGCTGAGGCCGCGCCAGCCATGGCGGACGCAGCAGGTGCAGCAGGGGAAAGCGCATCATTCGCATCAATGATTCCTGTATGGGCATGGATACTGGCAGGCGCTACAGCGTGCATGCTGCTCTATCTCCTCTTCGAATACCTGAGAAAGAGGAAATCTGATAAAACGCCTGACAAAAAATAATGATAAGTATCATTGCGGGTAATCATATGGCCGGAAACAAGGATGATGCAAAAAAGTCTTCTGTGAAAAAGCCAGTAAAAGATTCTGGATGTGGGTCTGAGATAATGATCGTGACCGGAACTCCAGGCACAGGAAAGACGACATATGCTAAAAAGCTCGCGAAAGATAAAGGCTACAAATACGTTGATGTCAATGATGTCATGGAGGAGGAGAATCTTTCTGAAGGTTATGACATGGAAAGGAAGACAAGAATAGTGGATGAGAATAAGCTCGCAAAGGTTCTTGAGAGGATAATCAAAGAGGCAAGGAAAGAAGGTTCCGGCCTTGTGATTGACAGCCATCTCAGCCATCACATCAGCCCTGAGCTTGCGGACCTGTGCATCGTCACGAAGTGCGGCCTGAAAGAGCTTGAGAAAAGACTGAAGGAGAAAGGCTATAACAAAGCAAAGATAGAGGAGAACATCCAGTCAGAGATATTCGATATCTGCCTGAATGAGGCGATGGAAGCAGGGCACGCAGTCATCACAATCCGTACTGATAACAGGAGATATGAGACTGAATGTGATTACAGGAGCAATAAAGAGGAGAAATAAAGAAAAAAATAAAGAATGATATTCTCTAAAGGTCTTCTGCAGTGAGTATGTTCACCTTCTGGCTTCCGCTGTGCTTGGAATCCATGCAGACAAGGAACTGTATCCTTGACCGTTCCGCGATATCCACAAGATCTTTATCAACTGACCCGTCGAATACCACTGCATACACCCCTGTGCCGAGGCTCTTTATGGTGGTGAGCAGTTCGGTGGTGGGCACCTTGCCGAGTATGTTCAGCTTTGAGTCAAGAAGGTAAGCCCCTCTCGTGCCTATCAGGTCATCAAGCATGCTGCTGAACTTGCTCTTCTCGTTGTCGCTGAGCTTCGCCTTTCTTGCAGGCTTCTGCTGCGCACCCTGCTGGGGCTTCTGTTGCTGGGGCTTCTGCTGCGCACCCTGCTGCGGCCTCTGCTGCTGGGGCTTCTGCTGCGCACCCTGCTGCGGCCTCTGCTGCTGGGGCTTCTGCTGGGGTTTTTTCTGGCTGCGATCAGGCTGCCTCTCATTCTGCCTTCCGGAAGCCTGGTTACTGCTGCCTCCTGCTGCCTCCTGACTGCCGCCGTTCTTGCCTATCTCCATCTTGGCCTGTTCAACAGCCACTTTCGCCCTCAGGGCCTTGTGGATCTCTTTCTTGCTCAGCTCCTCAACCTCTTTTCCAGGGGATGCCTTAGCGACAAAATCTATCTCAGCGACACCCATAAGCTCTTTTATTATCAGGTCGCCGCCCCTGTCTCCGTCAACAAATACTGTGACCTCTTTCTTCCTGCTGAGCTCCACTATTGTCTGCGGGACTGACGTGCCGTTGAGGCCTATGGCGTTCTTCATTCCCTCTTTTAGGAGAGTTATCACATCAGCCCTCCCTTCCACCACGATTATGTCCTCGCTGTCATCTATGAAAGGGCCTGCGGGAAGCCTCTCCCTCCCGTACTCCTGTATCTCCATGACCCTGACAGAATGGGCTACCTCCTCTGCTATCTCCTGTGAGTCCGGCATTGTGGAATCCATGAGCTCCTTGAGAAGCGCCTTTGCCCTCTCCACTACCTGGTTCCTCTTGCTTACCCTCACATCCTCTATGTTATGGACCTTTATCCTTGCATTGCATGGGCCTATCCTCTGTATTATCTCGATGGCCGCAGCGATTATGGATGTCTCTGCCTTGTCAAGGGATGAGGGGATGACAATCTCCCCTTTGCTCTTTCCGCTCCTTGTATCAACATTGACCTCTATCCTGCCTATCCTTCCGGACCTCTGGAGCTCTCTCAATTCAAGGTCTGACCCCAGGAGTCCTTCTGTCTGGCCGAATATGGCTCCGATCACATCCGGCCTGTCAACCACTCCTTCAATCTCTATAGTCGCGTGTACGATATATTTCGCTGAAACCGGGCTTATTTTTCCCATTTTAATACCTCCTGCTGAAACGATTTCATATTGTCCTGTTCTCTTCTGCTTTTGCCATCCTGTTCCGCTGACCGGATCCCTGTTTCCTCATCCGGCTTCATGTCCTGCAGGGGCCTATACACCTGGATACACCCAGAAAGAGCTGCCACTCAACGATTCCGGCAGGGCGGTCAGTAATGCCCTTGTATTCTCCGGATGTGATGAAAGTGATCATTGTGAGTCTCCTTCCGGTCTCCAGCCCCCCAAAAAAGCTTCCTAAAAACCTTAAGCTTTCAACCTTAATCTACTCTTTAAATCTCTAAATTTCCCTGAAAGCTGCAGAACAAGAGCCCTAACCTGATTATCAGCCGATTCCAAAGCAAATTAATGATTCTGATGATGAATAAAGGGTAATTATTGTCCTACAGCTCTTTTAGTGAATGTAAAAGCTTTTGTTGCCCGAAACACTAACTCCCAAGCTCATAGCTCGAGTTTATCGTAAGCTCCATTGAGTACTCTCGTGTCGGGCTGTGTTATGCAAGAGTGGCTTAATTTCATGGCCGAAACGGTCTGTTTCTGCTCATTAAGGACCCATTTGCATAACTTTTTGTAAGGTTATGGGTAGAATCCGTTATTTAAAAAATTTTGGTCCGGAATCCTGGAGATCATTTTCCGGAAGCTTATTCATAGCGTGTCCTTTCTTCTTGGGTCATCCTTATAATGCCCTTGGGAGATACCTTTGATTGGAAGGCATCATAATGCTCTGCAAGGCTGTATATGTTGTTTATCTGCCTCATGGCAGTCTCAACCCCTTTTCTTGTTGAAGGATCCTTATCCATAAGCCCGAGAAGGGTGTCTATAGAATATTCGCATATCTCCATCACATCCTGAGGGGTTATAGGGGTTTCGCCGATCACGCTGAGACCCAGGGCCACAGAAGTCAATTTATGTTGGGGGGTGAATGCGGGCTCTAAATCGCTCACCATTGCTTGGTAGACTGTTACCACATCCCCTAACATGGACTGTGGAGTGACTCCAGAGGTTCTATATCCTTCTTCATCCCTGTTTTCCTGTCCTGGATCCATATGCGCACCATTTAAAGCTGTTCCTCTTCTTTCTGGCCTCCTTTCGCCTGCATTACCATTGCTATTACCATTGCATTTGATATCATTGATATATTGTGCCCTTGATGTACCGATAATGCTTGTTAACAAATTATATGACTTCAATAAATTGATTATGATAGATCATGCTAATAAAACCCTTGCAGAGCCCTGAGGCAAGCAAAAGCCCTTCCCAAGGCCCTGCCGGGTAAAAAGAGGTGATAATGATTTTTTTAGCGAGTTTTGGGTGAGTATTTTGGACGTCCTGCTCTTTGAGCCTTTTGCGGTATCAATCGTTCAGTCTTCGCGCACTTAAGCCCCTCCTGATTGTGTAGAAAAAGGGCGGAAAACCATTGTAGGTTTTCTCGCCTTTTTTCAAGGGGGTGTTTAGGTATCGTTGGCTATCTTATTTACTAATTAGTGGTAAAGTTAGACTAATATATAAATTTTTCGGTTTTTTACTACTATATAGGGGCATCGATGTGGGGTGAAAGGGTTGGGCACCCAGAGCATTTATAAACATCCCATTGATTACAACTCCCTCATGACCAGGGTAACAAAGGAGAGATTCAAGACCTACAAAGATGTTTTTGATAATCATACCGAGAGGGCTCTCTTCAGGCTGAGCGGCCAGGGGCATTTTGACAGGCTGTTGGGGCCTGTCTCAATAGGCAAGGAAGCCAACATATTCACAGTGCTCAGGAAGGACCCAGAGGAGGATGGTGATGCAGCAGGCGGTAGTATGGCCATAGCCAAGATATACAGGCTCGAGACCTGCGAGTTCAACAGGATGTATGATTACATGAGATATGACCCCAGATATGAAGGCATGAAGAGAAGCAAGAGAAAGATAATCTTTTCCTGGTGCCAGAGGGAATTCAGGAACCTGTTCAAGGCAAGGGAAGCAGGCGTGAATGTCCCGACCCCTTTTGTTTTCCGGGACAATATCCTCCTGATGGAGCTAATAGGCAGGAAACCGGGAAGCAATGAACCCGCGCCGAAGCTTAAAGATATGCACCCAGACAATCCTGAGAGATTCTATGAGATGCTCATGGACCAGATCAACTCGTTCTATAAATCAGGCATGGTGCACGGCGACCTCTCCGAATACAACATACTCAATCAGGATGGAAAGCCATCCATCATAGATCTTTCACAGGCCACACCCATAAAGAGCAGCAATGCTGAAGATCTGCTGAAGAGGGATGCGAAGAACACAGCAAGATTCTTCAATAAGCTGGGCCTTGACATCACTGAGAAGGATGCAGAGGACCGCATCAAGCTTGCCTGAATCATGATGGATAGAATGGCAGATAGAGGATGAGCCATGACAACCAGATATTATTCTCAATATAGGTTATGGCTGAGTCATGGTTGATTTGCCCATAGTTTATGTTTCGATTCTTAACTGCAATCTACTGCAAAAATCTTTTACAGTCTGAGACTGCCGGCTCATGCGAACAGGCCCTTTATGAAATCCAGAATCCTCAACACCCAGCTGCCATTTCCAGGCATCCCCGGAATCTCTTCTGCCGGTTCTTCCTGAAGTCCGCTGTGCTCTTCCTGCGATGAGGATAGATTGCTACCATTTAGATTATCCCTGTCTTCCCATTCAGAATCTGCCCCATCATTCGCATCCTGGCTGTCAGTCCCGTTTCCCTGCATCACTCCGGTCTGATCCGGTTCCTGATCGTTGTCCTGCCCATCCCAATCACCATGAGAATCGTTTTGAGAACCGCTTTGGGAATCATCTCCATCTGTTTTTGATGAGCTGTTCCCCCCTATCAATGGCCCGAATATGGCCACCTCACAGACATCCTTGTCCTGGAGCTGATCCCTCACAGCCACGACATCCCTCACATAAATCCTCACACCATAAAGCTCATCATCCTTGCCTTCCTCTATCCATATTTGCTCCCCGTTCACCAGAAAACCGCAGAGTTTATTCTGCCTGTTCTCGCCTGCAGCTACATCAAGAAGCTCGACAGTGTGAGGCCCTGAAGCATCCTGTGAGGAGAGAGCTTCCACTTTCTGCCCTTCTTCCATCCACACAACCTTCCCTACGGGCATGTCCATTGACTGCAGTATGAGGATCATCGAGATAGCGAACACCGCAAACGCTCCTGCAATAAGAAATCTAAGCTTCATGAACATCCGGGAAGCGAAGGAGTATATATTTTTTGCGAATTTTTTGTGTTATTGTTGATTGTTATAGGATCATAGGAGCATATTGTTTGTATCATGACTGGTGACTGCATTTTGCATGTATCAACACCCATACATCAAGAATAACACCCATATATCAAGAATCAACAAAAAAGAAAAACAAAAAAAAGAAATGATGCGGAACTTTGGTTCTCGCATCTAAGATAGCCAACTTCAATCCTATGGAACAAGTAGGTATTTATAAATCTTTCCCGGTCCGATAATAAAAAAAAGAGCAAAGAATGGTCCTTTAACCATAAAAAGGACAAAAAAAGGCCCAATCAATCCTTGCCAAGAAACCAATCCGTTATTTCAATTTTTTTGAGTTTTCCTATGGTCTCAACTTTTATGACATTTTTAGATTCAAGGGATTGGAATATGCGCGCCAGAGAGGTTTTAGGTATCCCTGTATCATTCCTTATGGCCGCCTGAGTGCTCTTCATATTATGGGCCAGAAGAAAATCCACCACTTCCTTCTCCCTTGCATTGAGCGTCTTGATTATATCTCTCGCCCTTGGGTTGAGCTCTTCCTGCTTTCCTCCGCTTTCCCCCCTGCCTTCGGTTTCCCTGCTATCCTGCTGATCAGTTGAGGTCTTTGCCCTGCTGTCGTCCTGCTTCTGCGTCCCCTGCTTCTGCCCTTTCTTCTGCTGGGCCTGTTTCTTCCCCCCTGATACCTTCGCTTTTCTTCCCTTTATCTTCCTTGCGACCTCCTCCCTGATGTGGTGCCTCATCTTTTTTCTTATGATCAGGTAAGAGAGGATGAATATTATCACTACGGCTATGGGGAGCAGCAGGTAATACTTGCTGACACCCCCTGATCCTGTCACGTTCTCGCTAAGGTTCACATTGACTTCATTCACAACACCTTGCTCCACACTGGCCTCAGTGGAGCCTATAAGCTGGCTGCTCGCTGCAGAGACCGTGCATTCCCCCACAGGAATGTTGCTTATCCTGTAAGAGCCGAACATATCTGTCCTTGCATTCTTGCTGAAGGACCTGCATTTCAGGCCCACATCTGCGTTCTGGACAAGATTGCCTGACTGGTCCAATACCTTCACTTTCAGTGTGCCCACAGGGGTCACATACATCTCTGCCTTGCTGACAACATCATCAGGTATTGAGTACACACTCTCTCCAATATAATTTGTTTCAGGGGTCGAGGTATTATCGACAAAGACCTTGAGCTTCCATTCCCCCGGTGTTATCCGGTAGTTAAAGGTTCCCCTCTCATCAATGTACTTTGTGAGGTTGACCGTGCCTCCTGTCTCCATCTTCTCCCAGTGAAGTTTGACAGGCATGGATCTTACCGGATCATCTGTCTCGATCTCCTTCACAGTGATATAGAAATCAGTGTATGACTGGGCATGAGATGCAGCCGGCAGGACCGCCCATACGAAAAGGCATATTATCAGCAGCCCTAACGCCTTCCCTTTCAGGGATAGCTGACCGACTGACGTGCCGGATCCATTGCCAGGGCCATTACCATGACCATTTTCAGAGTCCGCTGAGAGGCCTGCATGATTAACACAGGCATGTTCCTTGCGCGCCATGGATATCCTTATTACCAATGGCTTTTTAAAGTTTTTTATGAATCTTCCGGGTGAGCATTCTGGATAGCTTTCAGGCGGAGCATTTTTCACAAAATTCCCAAAGCTTTAAAAATTAGTGGCATAGGAGGGGAAGAAGGCTTAAAAGAGGGGGACTTAAAAGAGGGGTATTGGCCGCACGGCACACAGGCCTGCAAACCTGCCGGCCGCGCCGGCCGCATAACCATAACAGCAGATGAGGGTTATGAACATAATTACAATCGTTGATATAACAACTGTTAATACAACAACAGCCAATATTAGGTTATGTAAGATTATAAGGTCATGTAAAATTGATATGGGCATAAGATGGGGAGAGCGTAATCATGGAATACTCGTACGAACTCAAGATACCCAAGGAGAGGGTCGCGGTACTGATAGGCACAGACGGCGAAGTAAAGAAGGAGATAGAGGAAGCGACTAAATCAGACCTCACCATCGACTCAAAGGAGGGGGATATCAGCATAAGAGGGGATGACAGCCTGGGGCTCTTCACTGCAAAGAACGTGATAAAAGCGGTCGGCAGGGGCTTCAATCCTGACATAGCCCTGCTCCTGCTGAAGCAGGATTATTCATTCGAGCTGTTGAGGATAGATGATTATGCGGGAAAATCCAAGAACAAGCTACTGAGGCTGAAAGGGAGAGTCATAGGCGCGGAAGGCAAGTCCAGAAAGGTCATAGAGAACCTTACAGAGACCAACATCTCTGTCTATGGCAAGACGCTGGGCATCATCGGCAGGGCAGAGAATGTGGAGATCGCCCGGACAGCCATTGAAAAACTTCTGAAAGGCGCGCAGCACGCGAGCGTTTACAGGTGGCTTGAGAGGAAGAGAAAAGATTTAAAAACCAGTGCTTTAGATTCTGTCCAGACGGTCTGAGAATATAGGATATCATGAGATGGGATCAGCATATAATACAAGCATGATCTAAGCTCAGGCAAACAAGCGTTAGGGAAACAAAAGAGGATAATCAATGACGCAGACCAAACTGAACAAGAGCGCGGAAGACAATAAAGGGGAGAAGAAAGGAGTGAAAGATGAGAAGAAGGGCAGCAAGCCCATCGCTCATGAGCTGGCGAAGAGGCAGAGAGAGATATCGATAGCCGAATTCTTTGAGAAGAACAGGCATCTTCTCGGGTTTGACAATCCCAGAAAGTCGCTGCTGACAACAGTCAAGGAGGCAGTGGACAACAGCCTGGACGCGTGCGAGGAAGCAGGCATCCTGCCCGAGATAAATGTCGAGATAATCGACATGAAGAATGAAAGGTACAGGATAGTCATTGAGGATAACGGGCCGGGCATCGTGAAAAGCCAGATCCCAAACATATTCGCAAAACTCCTCTACGGCTCAAAGTTCCACCATCTTAAGATGAGCAGGGGCCAGCAGGGAATAGGCATAAGCGCAGCAGGCCTTTACAGCCAGCTCACCACAGGCAAGCCCATACGCATAAGATCCAAGATATCGCCTGAAACCCCTGCTCATTATTACGAGCTTTACATAGACACTGAGAAGAACAAGCCGGAGATACTAAAAGACGAGAAGGTGGAGTGGAAGAAAGAGCACGGGACGAGGATAGAGCTCGATCTTGAGGGAATATACCAGAAAGGGATGCAGTCCGTCGACACATACCTCAAGCAGACAGCCATAGTCAACCCCCACTGCACCATAATATACACAAACCCCAAGGCAGAGCAGTTCATATTCTCAAGGGCCACCGACAAGCTGCCCAAAGAGACCAAGGAGATAAAGCCCCACCCTTACGGCGTTGAGGTGGGCATGCTGATGAAGATGCTGAAGACGACAAGCGCAAAGACAGCACAGGCATTCCTCACAAATGATTTCTCAAGAGTCAGTTCAGGCGTGGCAAAAGAGATATGCACCAAATCAGGGGTTCTCCCTAACGCAAAACCATCCTCTGTCACGAGGGATCAGGCCGAGAGGGTAATAAAAGCGATAAAAGACACAAAGATAATAGCCCCCCCTACAGACTGTGTTTTCCCCATAGGGGAAGAGGATCTCAAGAAGGGCCTGAAGAAAGAGATAAACGCGGAGTTCTATGCCGCAACCACAAGGCCTCCCTCAGTGTACAGGGGGAATCCTTTCATAATAGAAGCGGCCATAGCCTACGGCGGAGAGCTGGAGAAGGAGAGCAGTGTGAGGGTCATGAGATACGCGAACAGGGTGCCTCTGCTCTACCAGCAGAGCGCCTGCGCATCAACCGAAGCGATAACAGAGACGAACTGGAAATCATACGGGCTCCACCAGAGCAGGAACGCGCTTCCGGCAGGGCCCGCGGTCATACTAGTCCATATGGCCTCGGTATGGGTGCCCTTCACATCAGAGGCCAAGGAAGCGATAGCCCATTATCCCGAGATAATGAAGGAGATAAAGCTGGCCCTGCAGGGGTGCGGCAGGGAGCTGATGAGATACACAGCCAAGAAGAAGCGCTACTCTGACGAGCTGAAGAAGAGGAGCTACATAGAGAAATACATCCCCCATGTTGGAGAGACCCTCCAGGAACTCCTCGGGCTGGACAAGAGCGAGGAGGAGATGGTGGAAAACAGGCTCAAAGGCCTTCTCGAGAAGAAAAGGGGCAAGCTGAAGGAGATAAAAGAGGAGAATGTGGAGTATGACGAGGATTTCGCAAGGATAGGCAAGGAAGATCAAGACGGGTCCTCTGAGGGAGAGGAGGAAAAAGAAGAGCAGGAATGATGAACCCTGATCATTGATAATCATTCAAGCGATCATGATGATCATCATTTAATCAAAGCGGGCCAGGAGCCGCAATGAACAAATATCAATGGATGGAAATAAACCAAGGATAAGCTGAAGAAGATGGCCGAGAAAAACAAAGGAAAAAAAGGCTCAGACAAGGTGGTCAAGAGGATAAGAGAGATAGCTTCAGATATCTACAGCCATATAAAGAAGAACAAGCTCCCCTCCCTCCACATGCCTGTGAGATCCCTCCAGAATGTATCATACGATTCAAAGGACGGTTTCTTTGAGCTGAAGGGCAAGATGTTCTCCAGGACGCTCGCGGCCTCCACCATAAAGACTTTCGCCCAGAGCCTGCTGATGATGAAGGAATCCAAGGAGATAGTTGAGAATGATGACATGGCCACCAAGAGAGAGCTGTATTATGTCAGCAAGAACTGGGGCGATGCGATGTTCAAGGAGCAGCCCGAGTCGGACTCTGTGATGGATGATATAGAGGCCATGATGAGCGTCAACAGGGAGCAGCTCGGATTCGTGCCGGAAGAGAAAGGAGGCGCGGTCGCGGGCAAGCTCATAGTGATAGACAAGGACGAGACCGGCAAGCAGATGAAGATAGACTGCACAAAATTCGGTTCAGGAGCCTACTCAGTCCCCATAAGCGTCGAGGATCTTAAGTTTGAGACAAGCGCTAAGTTCATACTCGCCATAGAGACAGCAGGTATGTTCCAGAGGCTTGTGAAGCACGGCTACTGGAAGAATGCCAACTGCATACTCATAAGCATGGGCGGAGTCCCCACCAGGGCGTGCAGGAGGTTCATAAGAAAGCTCAGCGATGACAAGAAGCTGCCTGTCTATGTCTTCACAGACGGGGACCCTTACGGTTTCCTCAACATATACAGGACCCTCAAGGTGGGCTCAGGCAACTCAGCGCACATAAACGAGTTCTTCTGCGTTCCGAATGCGAAATTCATAGGGGTGACGCCGCAGGACATAATAGATTACAAGCTGCCAACCCACCCCCTGAATGAACTGGCCATAAAGAGGATAAAGGACGGCCTGAAGAATGACCCCTTCGTAAGACACCATAAGGAGTGGGAGAAGGCGCTCAAGCTCATGGTGAAGATGGGGAAGAGGGCGGAGCAGCAGGCCTTCGCCAAGTACAACCTTAATTATGTGATGCAGGAATACCTGCCGAAGAAGCTCAAGGACCAGAAAGGATGGCTGCCATGAACAGTTCTGGCCATTTCTGTTATTACCCTCTATTCTGTTCAACCATTTTGATATGCAGAGCCGCATCAATATGGCCCACCTCTCCTCGGGTCTGTCCGGAATCTCGCATTTCCTGCGGAAATGCTCGGGTTAGTGTCGGGCTCGCGCCTGCTTCTTTCACTTAAGGCTGACATCTCCCGTAGGGAGCTTCCCCTCTGTCAGCTGGATTTGGTGAGCAAAAGGCGCTCGCAACAGGAGACACTAACCTTCACTCCGGACAGAGCCCATCCCCTCAAAACCTTTATAAATGAGCCCGACGAAATCATAGCTTAAGGACCCGTTGCATAGCCTGGATAATGCGTCGGCCTTCTATCCATGAAGCAAGCCGAAGATCGTGGGTTCGAATATCCTGAGCTGGAAAACGGAATATCCCTGATGCTCAGGGACGAAAGTCCCACCGGGTCCGTTCAATAAAGCAATTTTTCCAGACAAACTTGTGAGTCGGAAAAATTGGTTTTTGAACGCATGAAAATGCTGATGACTTTGGAGTCGGCATTTTCTTTGCGTTTGA
>JAWOBY010000027.1:0-32401 GCA_046484055.1 Candidatus Woesearchaeota archaeon
AAGCTCTGCCATTGAGATGCACTTCTCCCTTGCGACCTCCCTCTGCATGTCACCAAGAGAGTAATGATTCAGGCCGAGCCTCTCTGCCACAAGCCTTGCAACAGTGCTCTTGCCTGAGCCGGGCTTTCCTGATATTGTTATTTTCATCTGGCCTGATAAATCAGTAGGGATTATATATTTTTTGGTAGTGCATCCGCCATCCTCCTGCATAGGCCAGCTATCTTAAGGATTTTTTCCTCTAATCTTGTGTTCTTTTCTATGATTTCGCAGAATCTTGAGCCGCATATCACTCCATCAGCACCTGCATTCAAGACTCCTGAAACATGATCAGGCTTTGACACCCCAAAACCCACATAAACAGGAAGGGAGGTGTTCCTTTTTGTGCGGTCAATAAGGGGGCGGAGATCAGCGCTCAGATCTTTCCTCGCCCCTGTTGTGCCAAAGATGGATACAAGGTAGATATACCCATTGCATAGATTATCAATCCTCCTGATTCTCCTTTCGCTTGTGACAGGTGAAACCATAAAAACCTGGCTTATCTCGTGCTTATCAGCATAACCTGCAATCTCCCCTGCCTCCTCTGGAGGAATCTCAGGGCAGAGCACAGCATCAACACCCGCTATCCGGCATCTACTGTAAAACTTATCAACCCCATAATTAAACACAATATTAAAGCTTACCATCACACTTAGGGGTATTGAAGAAATGCTCCTTATTCTCTCTATGAGTAAGAACGCCTTCTCTGTTGTCATACCTCTTTCAAGAGCTCTTCTGTTAGCCTTCTGGACAGCTGGCCCGTCTGCGATAGGGTCACTGAATGCAAAACCCAGCTCAAGTCCGTCTGCTTTGTTTTCTATGAGTGTTTTCACAAGCTCAAAACTGCTCTCATAATCAGGATCTCCCAGAACAAGAAAAGGCATGAAGATGCATTTCCTGAACACATTCTTGGAAACAGCCTCATGAACATTATCATGAGAATTACCCTCTTTCATGGTTGGATTCCCTCCCTTTGCTTTCTGACTCCATTATCTGGCTCACGTCCTTATCACCCCTCCCTGATAGGTTGATTATCACAATGTCATCCTCGCTGAAGCTTGCCTTATTCTTCAGGACATAAGCCACTGCATGAGCTGATTCCAGAGCAGGAAGTATCCCCTCTTTCCTGCAGAGATATTTCAGTGCCTCAAGCGCCTCTTTGTCAGAAACATGGCTGTATTCAGCTCTTTTTGACTCTTTCATGAAGCTGTGGAGAGGGCCGACTCCAGGATAATCCAGGCCTGCTGCTATGCTATGAACATCCCCTGCCTGGCCATCATTGTCCTGTATAAGATAAGATTTGCTTCCCTGGAACACTCCGATAGTTCCTTTGCTGAGTGTCCTGCAATGTCTGCCCCCTGATCCTCCTGCCTCCACGCCAATCAGCCCCGCATCAGAATCTGAGAATCCATCAAATATGCCCAGCGCATTTGAGCCTCCCCCAACACATGCCACCACTGCAGTGGGAAACCTGCCCTCTGATCTTAGGATCTGCTTTCTTGTTTCTGTGCCAATTATCCTCTGAAACATCCTTACCATAGTGGGATATGGATGAGGTCCCACCACACTACCTAAAAGATAGTAAGATTCTTCTGTATTAGCAAGAAAATACCTTAGTGCTTCATTCACAGCATCCTTTAGTGTCCTTGAACCATCCTTAACAGGGATTACCTCTGCTCCAAAAAGCTTCATCCTGAAAACATTCAGCTCCTGTCTTTTGATGTCCTTCTCACCCATGAATATCTTTACAGGCATGTCCAGCAGCGCTCCAGCCACAGCAGTTGCGACACCATGCTGTCCTGCCCCTGTTTCCCCAATTATCTCTTCTTTACCCATATATTCTGCAAGCAGCCCCTGGCCAACAGTGTTGTTTATCTTGTGGGCCCCGGTATGCAGAAGGTCCTCTCTCTTGATGTATATCTTAAAGCCCATCTCATGAGAGATTCTTTCTGCAAAATAGAGAGGGGTTGGCCTCCCCCCAAACTCCTTTAAAAGGCGTTGGAGGCGTTTTCCAAAACTTTTCTTTCTGGTGTGAGTGATGAAAGCTGACTCCAGCTCTTCCATTGCAGGCACCATCATCTCAGGCACATAAACTCCACCAAAACTGCCATATTTTGTTTTCATTCTCATGATCCCACCCTTGAGATGAAGTCAGCTACTTTAACAGAGTCTTTCCTGCCTGGCTTGGACTCAACTCCTGAGCAGACATCCACACAGAAAGGCCTTAATGCCAGAACATCCCTCACATTAGAAGGCCTAAGGCCTCCTGCGATAATGATCCTCCCTCCAACTGACATTCCATTGTTTTTGTCTCGCAAATCCGCTTTACATCTCATTAGAATCTCCTTAAGATCTTCTGGTTTTACCTGCTCCCCTGTCCCACCATAACGAGATGGTGAGTATGCGTCAACAAGCAAGGCATAATACTTGCTGCTTTTCTCATGAATCAGCTTACGCTGATAAGAGAGGCTTCCTGAACAATGCCTGTTGCTTATCCTGCATGCCTTGATCAAGGGGCAATTAACATTCTCTATAAGTTTAACTGCAAAGTTTTCATTCTCACTGCCGTGTAACTGTATAAGATCTATCCCTGTATCAGCTGTTATGGAGGCTATATCATCTATTGAATTGTCCACGAATACTCCTGCTGCCTGCACAGTATTAGGTAATCTGGCTATGATCTTAGCTGCGCAGGAAGGTGAGATATATCTGGGGCTTCCAGGATGGAAATTGAATCCAAGAATATCCGCGCCTGCGCGAACAGCGTGTGATGCCTCTTTTAATGTCCTTATTCCGCAGATTTTTGTCTTGCACCTGTGAAGAGATCTTATTTTCTTAGGAATATCATCTGCTTCCATGAGCGAAGTTCCCACAAGCACTGCATTGGTGTCCATAAGTTTAACATCCTCAATCTTCCTTATGCCTGACTCTGAGATGACAATCCTGTCTTTGGGTATCAATGCTTTAAGACGGGAGGTCCTTCCAGTATCAACTCTCATTGTTTCCAGGTTCCTGTTGTTTATTCCTATGATCCCTGCTCCGGCCTTGATCGCCTTCTTCACATCATCCACTGTGCCTGTTTCCACAATGCAGTGCATGCCGAGCCCTTCTGCTTTCCTGATCATCCCCCTCAATCTTTCCTCAGAAAGCAGGGATGCTATTAGCAGGATAGCATCAGCACCATAATAAGCTGATTCATACACCTGGTAGGTTTCTATGATGAAATCCTTTCTCATAACAGGCATGGAGGTCAAGCTTTTCACTTTCATTAACAGGTCCAGGCTGCCGCCAAAGAACCTTCTGTCTGTAACCACAGACAAGGCACTCGCATACAGGTCATAGCCGGACACTATCTTTTTCAGGTTTCTGTCTGTTTTTCTTCTGAGAATGCCTTTTGAGGGTGACCTGAATTTTATCTCAGCAATAAGGTTGTGCTTTCCCTTAACAGCCGTGAGAAAATTCCTCTTTTTAGTCCCCCTTTTGCAGCAGGAGATTATATCCCTGAGAGGCATATTCTTTCTGGACTGAGCCACATCCTTTCTCTTCTGCTCAACTATCCTGCGGATTATCAGTCTTTCTTCTGCTTTTCTCATCTCATCGCCTCCCTTACCTCTTCCAGCTTATTCATAGCCATTCCTGAATCTATAGAGTCCTGTGCAATATTCACAGCACTGCCAAAATCTTCCGCAAGACCGCTGACAATTATCCCTGCCGCTGAATTAAGGACAACTATATCTCTTCTGGACGAAATCTCCCCCTTCAAGACGCTTTCAATCAATGCCGCACTCTTATCACTTGTTTTCGCCCTCAAATCGGAAATTTTGCTTTTCCTCATGCCGTAATCCTCTGGAGATATCCTGTATGATACTAGGTTTCCATCCTTTATTTCGGTCACCTTGGTGCTTCCTGTGATTGTTATCTCATCAAGCCCCCCTCCATGAACAACCATCCCCCTGGTAACACCGCTGATTTTCATCGCCCCTGCCACCACTTCTGTTAGTGCAGGATCAAAAACTCCCACCACCTGGCGTTTTACACCTGCCGGATTCAGCAGGGGCCCTATTATGTTAAAAACAGTCCTTACCCCCATCCTTTTCCTTAAATAAGCTATGTTCCTGAATACAGGATGGTGATAAGGTGCGTAAAGGAAGGATATGCCTGTCTTCCTGAAGCATTTGAAAGACTTTTCCTGATCATTTACTATCTTTATCCCGAGTGATTTCAGCGCATCAAAACTTCCGCTGGCTGAAGATACTGCCCTGTTGCCGTGTTTAGCTATTCTTGCACCTGCACCAGCCGCAACAAAAACTGAGGCTGTTGAGATATTGAATGTCCCCTTATGATCTCCTCCTGTTCCGCATACATCAATAGCCCCATCCCCAAGATCCACACTCAATGTCTTCTTCATCAGATATTTCTTGAGATAAAAAAGCTCTTCAGGAGTGTATCCCTTTGATTCCATAGAGCAAAGCAGTCCCGAAAGCTGCAGCTCATCAAAACTCCTGTTGCTTATAGATTCCACTATCTCCATGACATCCCCTTCGCTGAGAGGGTTTCCCTTTATCAGCTTTCTTATCATGAGACTATGCGCCATTTTTCAGGCCCCCTATCACATTTCTTATGATTTTTGACCCTGAATCATCCTGTGTTGAGAGTATTGATTCAGGATGGAACTGAATACCTTCCACAGGGAGATGCTTATGCCTGGCAGCCATGACTATGTCACCTGTCTTGGCTGATACCTCAAAGCAGGATGGTGCGCTCCGGACTCCTAGTGAATGGTACCTTGCAAATTCCGCCCCCTGATTTATATTCCTGAATATCCCCCTATTGTCATGCATTATCCTGCTTGCAGCCCCATGCAATACATTGTCCAAAGGAATCACCTTCTCCCCAAAATGCTCCATTATAGCCTGGAATCCAAGACAAACTCCAAATATAGGGATCCTTCGGCTGAAATTCTTTATAACATCCATATAATTGCCGGCATCTTTAGGCCCCTTGGGACCGGGTCCCAGAACTATGAGTGAGGGATATTCATCCTCAACGGCTTTTAGTGAACAGTCACTCCTGTACATGATTACCTCAGCGCCTTCTCTTTCGAAATAAGCTGCTATTGTGTTTGCAAAAGAGTCATAATGATTAATGTATACCACTCTAATGCAAGTCTCTCCCATTGCTCTGTTGCTTGACTCAACTGATTTGCTTTTATCTGTCATCATAAAACCTCCAGAGATTTTTCCATCTTCAGACTTGTTTCTTTAAGCTCTGAATAAGGGTCCGAAAGGCTTATTATCCCTGCTCCAGCCCTCACAATGGACTCTGAGCCTTTGACATGGACTGATCTTATGGTGATGCCCAGATTGCAGTCGCCATTAAAGCATAAGAATCCCACAGCACCACCATAAAACCCTCTTCCTGAGGATTCATACTCATCTATCATACGCATAGCTTCTGTCTTCGGAGCTCCGCAAAGCGTACCTGCAGGCAGTGTCACAAGCATGGCATCCACTGCATTGGTATCCCCTCTTAGCCTTGCTTTTATTCCTGAAACAAGATGGTAGAGGTTTGGATACTCTTCTATGCTGAAAAGTTCTTTTATATGCATGCTGTCTGTCTCTGAAAGAGCATAAAGCTCATGCCTTGCAAGATCCACAAGCATGGCATGTTCTCTTGTCTCTTTTTCATCCATAAGCAAAGCTATCCTGTTTCTTGCATCTTCCAGAGGATTGCCTGATCTGGCTATTGTGCCTGCTATGGGCCTTATCTCTATCTCTTTATCATTTATACATATGTGCATCTCTGGGCTTGCCCCATAAAGTATCTCATTGTCCCCAAGGTTGTAATAAAATGAGTAAGGTGAGGGATTTACATCCCTCAGTCTCGCGTAAGATTCCACAGGGTGTTTCTGCAAAGCTGTTTTGGCCCTGCGGGAGAGAACGCACTGCATAGCTCTGCCTTCTTTTATATCCCTTATTATCTTTCCGGCTTTGAGGAGGTACTCATCATCTGTCATGTCATATTCTGCACCACCCTTTTTTCTGGCAAAATCAAATCCCTTGTTGGGTGAATCGCTTCTGCCGCTTATTCCGTTGAACTCAAACTCAATTTTTACTGCTTTCTGCCGGATATCATCAAATACATACACTGAAGAGGGTATAAAAAGCACAAAATCAGGCCCATCCTCCCTTTCAGGCCTTTCACCTGCAGGATAAAAGTTTCTTGCGAAGTCATATGCAAATGCCCCGTATAACCCTGCATATCCGCTTTCACAATCCATCTTCTGCATTATGGTCTTTAACATAAAAGATATGTTCTGCAATCCTGTTCTTTTTTTCTCATCAAAATCCTTTTTTTCTATGCTCCTGACTTCCCCTTCAATAACCCCTCCTCTCTGGAGATAATCTTCAGCATAAGGGAAATCCTGTCCAGAGAACAACCCCACTAATCTCCTTCCGGATTCTGTTAATGCCTCAATCTTGAATCTCTCTTTCTTCCCCGTGATCCTCACCGCAGGATTGGGCACTATCAGGCTCTCCCGCCCATACTGCAGGTTCAGGCTCCTTGATTCCATGAGCAGGCTTATGTTATTGCCTTTATCTGAAAGATTCATGTAAAGGCGGAATGGGTCCTGGTATTCAATTCTTGTTTCTTTTGCTTTTACGCTGATCTTTTTAGGCATGGTCTTTCACCCGGAATTACGTTTTATGATCTTTAAGGATATCCAACTAGAAGCGTTGCATCTACTGCCAGTTACCGCGGCAGTGATATTTCTCTTTAAAGCCTGTAAATGTACTGTAAATTTTTACCATGGTTTTATTGTTCTTTCTGCCAATATAAATATTGTGTCACAAAACAAAAATTTTATTAATAAGTGACACATTTATTACTAATATGTCATATATAGAACAGAAATTCAGGCAGTATTTAAGCAGGAATCCTGAGATTGAAGAATGCTATCAAAAAGGCCTTATAAACAGGAGATCACTGGCAAGATACCTTATCAGCAGGGGCATCGCTAAGCCGAACCAGCTTGAAGCTGTTATCGCTATGCTGAGAAGATACAGATTTAAGCCCCTGTCCAAAGATACAAGAGATATGTTCAAAAACATAAAGATAAGGATAAAAGACAGGATCTCAATCATGGATTTTGAGAAAAGCAAAGAACTTCTTGAAAAGCTCCAGAACGTGATAGCCACAACAGACTATGACAAGGGAGACACCCTGAAAATAGTCGTAGGCTCCAATTCCATAAAGGTTTTTATTGACCAGGAAAAAGAGAGCAACCTAAAACCAGTATTTGAACATTCCAGGCTTAAAAACCATTTTACAGGGATATCAGAGATATCTATTGTCTTTCCTGAGAGCGTCATAAAAACAAAAGGAACACTATCAACAATAACAAGGCAGCTCTCCATGAACAATATACCTGTAACAGAATTCCTTACCTCATCTCCTGAACTTCTTATCTATGTCAAAGAGGAGCATGTGATGAAATTATATGAGATTATCAAGGGATTAAGTTAAGAATCTCTTCTATAACAGACTCATGATTCATATCAGAATTATCTATTGTAAAGTCGGCTGCCTGCTGATAATATCTCTCTCTTTTTTTCATCAGTTCTTTAATCCTTCCAATTTTATCATCTGACTGTAGAAGCGGCCTATCTGTTTTGCCGTGGTTTCTTTTAAGTATCTCTTCAGGAGCAGCTTTTAATCTTATGACAACTGCAATCTTTTTTAATTCATCTATATTCTCTTTTCTTAACACTATGCCCCCTCCGCAGCTGATAACCTTGTTCTTAACTTCCCCGATTTCTTTTATTGCATCTGACTCAAGCTGGCGAAAATGTTCTTCCCCATCACTCTCAAATATCTCCAGGATGGATTTTCCAGCTTTATCTGTTATAATCTCATCAGTCTCTATAAAATCCCATCTCAAAGCTTTAGCAAGTTTCCTTCCAGTGATTGTCTTTCCGGCAGCCATAAAACCTATCAAAGCTATATTCTGCTTCATCTTCAACAGCAAAGCTGCTCTCATGACATCAACAGGGGGCTTTTTTCCTGTCCATATCACAAGGCCGCCTGCTCCCTGATTCACAAGCATCTCCATGCCTCCTAGGGCCATGCATCCTGCTGATTCCGCCTCTTTCAAAAGCCTCGTCTTTTGCGGATTATAGACTATGTCCATCACAACCTGGCCGGGCTCAAGAATATCTGAGGTGATCAGGGCATGATTCTCGTGTTTTCCTGCCATTCCCGCAGGTGTGCAGTTGATTATTATATCTGAATCACGGGCTTCTCTCTTTACATCTCTGATACTGCCAGACTCTGTTTTAGCATCTGTTTTTTCAGCCACCTCTCTGGCCAGAGAATCCGCATTCCCACGAGTTCTGTTAAGTATGGTTATCTTCTTTGGTTTCTGCAGAGCAAACACAAAAGATATTGCTCTGGAAGATCCTCCGGCACCAAGAATCATTATCTTTTTTCCTTTAATATCAACATCATTCCATCTGAAAGCATCCAGGCACCCTTTTCCATCTGTGTTATGGCCCACCAGCTGGTTTTTCTCCTTGTAGATAGTGTTTACAGCCCCTATAAGCTCTGCCTCTTTTGTCAGCCTGTCTAAGAAAGGGATTATCCTAACTTTGTGGGGAATAGTCACATTTGCTCCATAAACCTGTCCATTCCTCATACCCTGTACAAACATGTCCAGATTGTCCTCTTTTATGCATCTTCTTTCATACACAAACTCTTTATCCATCCCCAGATATCTAAGAGCTGCATTGTGCATTACAGGGCTCAAAGAATGCTCTACAGGGTCCCCTATCAACACCAATCTTTTCATTCTTCTTAGGCAAGGAAACTTTGAGCTTTTAGCTCAAAGAGGAATTGCCTTGCTTTTCCTCCGTTAGCTTTTTCTACCATTTTTGATTATAAGTGCGTGCGCGGCGGAGCCGGCGCACGCACAAACCCGATTTTGTTAGCGTGAGCTCTAAAAATTCGCTGCGCGGAGGCAGCGAAAATGTTTGAAACCAAATATCAGCATATCAACAGCGCGGTGCGCGAGTCCTTGTGGCATGTGATGTTCTGCACTAAGTACAGGTACAATATGTTTGCAAAGTTCAAGTATAAAAGCCTTGTGCAGGCGTGCCTGCGCAAGACAGCCGCAAGGCATGGCATCGAGATTGTTGAGCTTGAGGTCATGCCTGATCATTTGCATGTTATGATAAGGTTGCCCACAACCTTATCAATCTCAAAAGCCCTTCAGATTCTGAAGGGTGGTTCAGCATATCTCTTTTTCCGCAACCATGAAAAAGCCAGGCTGCGATACCCTCGCGGGCACCTGTGGAGCAAAGGTAAATTCTACACCACAGTCGGCTACACTGACTTGCCTTCAACCCTTGATTACATCCGCAACCAAGAGCACCACCACAGTCAGGCTGTGGCGGGAAACTGAAACCTTTAGGTTTCAGAGGAGGTCATTTTGAAGGTGAAAGGGAAACTGACTCCAACAAAAGAAAAGAGAAATTTGCACAGGCGCTTGGAAAATATGAAAGAGCAATAGAGAAATATAAAAGCAAGAGATTAGGAAGATATTGGATTGGAATAAAAGTAAAGGGATTTAATAAGAAGCATTCAAGGCTGAATTCATTGTACAGGAAATCGGGATATATCTTGTATGGTTCAGAAAATTATAAGGATGCTTGGTTCGCTTTTAAAACTGCAACAGGATATAATAAAAGTGATAAAGAAGCTACTCTGATGATGTACGAATGTACAGATAAATTAAAAACACAAAATTTAAATACTTAAAAATCAATATAATATATGGAGGAGGACAAAAAATGAACAACAAATACCAGCCTTCAGGGTATTATGGAGAGATAGACAGGAAGATTTATGAAGACGCGATTAGCGGCAGGACCGATCCTGCTGCTGTTGCTGCACTGTCGGGTAGGAATATAGACTTAACCCCTCCTCTTTTTGACAGGGTTCTTGACAGGATTTTTGGAACTTACAAAAGGATTGATAAACAAATGGAAGAGCACAGAAGAGCGCAGGAAGAAGCGCACCATGAATGATCAATGTTCTCAACCATACTCTATTATGGCACTGCAGGTGTTCAGGATTTAAAAGTCATCAGTGACGTTAACTGTCATGGTGTAATCTCCTGACCTCATACCATTTGGATCAGAGCTGCCTCCGCAGGAGCCGCAGCCGATAAAGCCGAGGCCTACCATTCCGTACATAACACCTCCGACAAGAGCATCCTTCCAGTGCAGGGGCCTTGTGAGCGTGAAACTGTTAGAAATATCAAAAACCTTCTTGTTAAGCCTTTTCCTCGCTCCTGAAATCCTGTCTTCAAGCCCCATCCTAAAACCCCTCATAGGTATTACTCCTTTATAAATCTTTAGGCCTGTTGTCATTTGAGGGTGGTAGTGAGTGATGAAAATCAAAACATTTAAATAGTTCAACTGTCTAACTGTTAAACAGGTGATATGCATGGCAGGCACAGAATCAATAAAAGAAATGGAATTAATCAAAATGTCTTCAAAAGGGCAGCTTGTGGTCCCTGAGGGAGTAAGGGAGATAGAAGGTTTCAAACCAGGAGAAAGATTTGCTGCCTTTCCTGTGAAGGATGGGGTCCTATTTAAAAAGGTTAAAATCCCGGATGTCAATGCAGAATTTGAAAACCTATCCAAAGAGATAGAAGAAAAATTCAAAAAACAGAAAATAAAAAAGAAAGATATAGCAGGGGCAGTTAATTGGGCAAAAAAAGAGTAGTCCTGGACGCAAACATAGTGATCTCTGCGCTTGGATGGCCTGGAAAACCAAGAAGCATATTGGAAAGCATAATCAAAAAAGAAATTGAGCTTGTCCTGTCTATGAAAATACTTTCTGAGATAAGCAGGGTGAGCGATTACCCAAAACTTGGATTCAGCAAAATGCAGAAAGAAAGATTGATCTCACTATTGCTTGAAATCGCAGAGATGATAGAGCCAAAAAACAGATTGAATATTGTGAAAGATGATCCAACAGATAACAAGTTTATAGAATGCGCTTTTGAAGGCAAAGCAGATTACATCATAACCGGAGACAATCACCTTCTGAAACTAAAAGAATACAAAGGCATAAGAATAGTAACACCTGAAGAATTCATTAAAGAACTCAGATAAACCCTGTATCAGCCTTTTCCTCGCTCCTGAAATCCTGTCTTCAAGCCCCATCCTAAAACCCCTCATGGGTATTACTATTATTTAAAGCTTTCGGTCTGTTGTCATTAGGTAGTGGTAGTGAAGAACAGAAACATTTAAATATGTGCGGCCACATATTTATTTATGGTGATATCAATGGGCAATATAACACTGTCAATACCGGATGATGTGCACAGGGAGATGAAGCAGTTCTCAGAAGTTAAATGGAGCGAGGTAGCCAGAAAAGCCATCAAAGAGAAACTGGAAACACTCAATGCAGCAGAGAAACTGGCCAAAAAAAGCAAGCTCACAGAAAAGGATGTAAATGATTTCAGCAAAAAGATAAAATCAGAAGCCACAGAGAGGTTTCTTGCATGAACATAATAATAGATTCCAACATCCTGTTCTCTGCCCTAATCAAGGATTCTATCACGAGAAAACTCATCATAGAGCATAAAGGCTTCTTTCTGTTCCCTGAGTTCATATTCGAGGAAATGGAGAAGCACAAGGATGAACTATTAAAGAAATCAGGGATGGACAGTGAGGATTTCAACAGCCTGCTGCAGCTGATACTCACCAAAGTAGTGATTATTCCGAACGAGACTGTGAAGCCGTACAAGGAAGAAGCGATGAAGATCGTGGAAAACATAGACCCTGATGATGTGATATTCGCGGCCTGCGCACTTGCTTACAAAGAAAGCATACTCTGGTCTGATGACAAAAGACTGAAAAAACAATCAACAATCAAAGTGCTTAACACAAAAGAAATGATAAGGATTCTCTGAACACACCAAAAGGCCTTCAGGACATCTACTCCTTCTTCCAGCCCCATTCTAAAACCCCTCATAGGTATTACTATTATTTAAAGCTTTCGGTCTGTTGTCATTAGGTAGTGGTAGTGAAGAACAGAAACATTTAAATATGGGTTATACATAATATAATTAAGGTGGTAAATATGATAGAATGCGAAAGCACTGTAAGAAAATGGGGAAACTCATTCGGCGTGATAATCCCTAAAGAAACGGCAGAAATGGAGAATATAAAAGGAGATGAAAAAATAAGATTCATCATTTTAAAAGACAGCAAAGCATTAAAAGAAACATTCGGCATGGCCAAGGGTAAATGGAAAAAAAAGACACAAGAGATAAAAGACCAGACGAGAGAGGAATTATACAATGAGTAATATGTTCTTTTTTGATTCTTATGCTGTGATAGAGATAATAAAAGGCAACCCCAATTATAAACCTTACACTAATTCAGGAATCTTACTAACAAAACTAAACATATTCGAAATATACTACAGCATGATCAGAGATGTGGGGAAAAAGGAAGCAGAAAAATTTCTGGAAGAATACTATCAATTCGTGATAGACTTCGATGAAAACACCATAAAAGAAGCATCAAGATTCAAACTGCAGAACAAAAAAAGAAATCTGTCAATGGCTGATTGTATCGGCTACATCCTCTCAAAAAGAACAGGCATAAGATTCCTCACAGGAGACAAGGAATTTGAAAACATGCCTAATGTTGAGTTCGTGAAATAAGGAACAGAATTACATGTTCCTCGGGCTGAAAGTGATTATGGAATTATCGCCCGCTTTCTGGCTCGTCTTCCTTATGTCCAGAGCCCCTGTTCTCACGGCCTCGCTTATTACCTGTCTCGCCTGCTCTTCCGTGAGCTTCATTTCCTCGCCCTTGTCCTTCATCCTTGTCCTTCATGGAGCTGAACAGGTCCTCCCTTTCTTCATCCCCTCCTTTCATCTCGTCAAAGACAGTGTCCTGCTCTTCCTTCAGCTTTATGTTGAATTCTGTCGATGCTGTCGTGTTGTCGCATCTTATGCTCAGGGTGTTATGGCCCTCCTTCCCTGTTATCTCATTGGTGTCATCAAGGATGCTCCTAAAATCCTCTCTTCCAGCCCCCACCGCAGGCCGCATAAGGTTATTTTGGCGGAATATCATACGAAGGATTCAGCATCCACTATTCATAACATTTAAATACCACCCTGAAATACTATGCTTATGGCAGAAAAAGAGAAAGAGTCAGGGACAGGCCATGAAGCGGGGAAGGCCACCCCTCCTGAGGGCGCCAGCAAGGAGGAGCAGATAGGATTCCACAAGGGAAGCCTCGCCACACTGGCAAAGGAAAGGCAGGAGCTGGGAAGGATTCTCGGTATAGTGGAGCAGCTGATGCAGATGCACGTCAAGGCGCTGAAAGAGCTCGGTGTGGATCTGGTCAAGGAGGCAGAGCAGGTCCAGAAGAAACAGGGCGGAAAAGGCGGCAGCAAGTCAGGCGGCAATGATTCCAAACCCATAGAGGACCTGATCAAGTGAATCGGGGAAAGTGAATCGGGGAAAGTGAATCGGGGATCTACTCCCATATTACAGGGTTTATGCGGATATTATGCCGGCACTGGCATCATGCTGATATTGTTCCATCCATTTAACTATTGTTTCCGTTCCAGGTTTCCATAAGGCTCTATTGTTGGGGCGGCCACTCAGGTTTGCAGTGATGTCTGCAGTGGCCTCGGATTATCGGAACATTGAAGGATTATTGAAGGATTATTGAAGGATTATTCTATAAAAAAGCGGGATGATAAGGATATCACCTTTGCGGATGACATGGTAGGCACATCTCAAATAATGGCCCGCAGGGGATAATGATCATAAAAGATGGGCGCCTTTAAGCTGACCGGCGATTGTGAGAATGAGACTTAAAAACAAACTGCTGGATACTGAAGCTCTGCTGGATTACAGGAGCAATCCCCTGGGCAGCGGGCTGGACGATCTGGTGGACGAGCTTTTCAGCGACGAGAACACACCTGAGGAAGCGAAACTGAACTATTCCTTGCCAGTTTCCAAAAACGGCCACGGCAGGCAGAATCAGGCGAGGCTTCCCAGGCTTAATGAGCAGGAACAGAGGGAATTCCTGAAGGTATGCACCCACATGGGCCTGACCATGCATCATCTCATGGGCCACAAGAGGGACAGCGGAAAGCCGTTCTGGAGCCATCCGCTGGACACAGTGAAGGCCATCAACAGTTATGGTGTCAGCGCTATAGCCAAATCACCGCTTCCCTGCCATGATGTCCTTGAGGAGCTGGAGATGAACGAGCCCCTCAACCTAAGGGCAGGCGACCTGCAAACAAAGGGAGATATAGAGGATTACAGGGCGAAGAGCTATGCTCTTTTCCTCGGTTGCGGCTTCCTCGCTTACAGGATGGTGAACAGGCTTTCTGAGAGGGATCTTTTCAGCAAAAATGTGTTCCGATACCCTGAGAATGTTTATCCTTATCTCAACTCAATGCTGAGGATTGTCAACAGCATGACAAGACGCCTGGATGAGAGTTATTTCCTCAACCTTTATGAGGTCTTCCACACGAACACCCCCAAGGTCTCGGCACTGCTCGCAGAGGAATGGGAGTCAATGCCCGGGCAGCCGGGAGTCTACAAGTACCTTGATGAGTTCTTCGGCATCAGGAGGACAAATGAATTCCTTCACTTCCTTGAGAATGTTTATTTCCACAGGCCGGCACAATTTGAGGCGGACAAGAACCAGAGAAGGACAATCATGGGCGAGATAGCGGACCTTCATGCGAACCTTCACGACATAAAAGGGGCCGGAGTGGGAAGGAAAGGGAAACTCGTCGGCAAGGGATACATAATCATAAATGATACAGGGAGGCTTTACGGCAGGATGAAGAGTGAAGAGGCAACCACCAGCCTGAACAGGATAATCAAGCAGAGGAATGATTTCATAGATTCGGTGGCAGGAAAACAGGCGGAAGAGCAGGGGGGAGAGCAGAGAGGAGATCAGGCGGGAAGACCGGCAGGAAAACATGGTGTTGAGGAGGGCATAATAGGCGGCATCCTGGCTTCAGAGGTAAAGCCGTTCCTGCCCAGCTCAGTGATGAGGAGGATAGATGAGGAGCTCGAGGAGTACAAGAAAACACAGTATTTCAACAGGAAGACTACCCCAATGACAGACCCTTACATGCATGCGGGCCTTACAGACAGGATCATCAGCGTGCTCATGAGGTGGGAGACATCATTGTTCCAGCCCAGGGAGTACAGGGCCCAGTATGTGCTGTTCAGGAACATGCAGGAGCAGTACCGGGCGTTCGCTGAGAACCCCAGAAGGTACATAGAGGGGGTATGGACAAAACTTCAGAAGGACCTTGATCCCGCTGAAAAGGCATGATGAGAGATAAGAATATCATATGATTATGATTGATAGTGGATGAATGATTCATAGTGCATGAATGACTGATGGTGGATGGATGATCAATGGTGGATGATGATGGCAGGTACGGACCATTTCAATAATATAGAACACAGGTGCCAGGAACTGGCAAGGGACCTCAATCTTGTGTCGAGAGGGGAGCTTAAGAGCATAAACTACAGCAAGGTAAGCTCCCTGGTTCGCAACATCATGAGAGATCTGTACCTGAAGCCGGAGGATTACAGGTGGGAATCCTACACTAATTTCATAGGGGCTATAATGGAGAACCATTTCGGCCTGGACCCTCTCAATGTAGTGATAAAAGAGAGCGGGCCATCCACAGAATTCGATTATGTGGGGGAGAACAACACAGGGTTCAGGGGCTGGCAGTTCAGGACAAAACTGATATCGAGCATGCTGATGGAGAAGCTTATAGGCGCTTACCTCAGCGAGAGAGGGGACATACCGAAGGAGCTGAAGAGCAGACCGACCGGAGTCAAGGATGTTTTCGCCTACAGGATGGTAGTCGATCACCCGTCAACGCCTGCTGTCGATCTTGTGAGACTGCATGACGAGAGGAATATAGATGAACTGCTGGACATAGTGGAGAAAGAGGACGGATTCAAATCTTCAGGCAGTGATATAAGGGAGTGGGAGTCAGAAGCGGAAAAGGGATTCGGCCATCTGTTCAGGATGTTCATGGATGAGTATGCCCGCCTTTTTGAGAAAAATAATGAGAAGAATCTCATCGAGACAGCTGAAAGCATTGAGGATATATTCCCTACAAATGATTTTGAGCTTGTCAATGTGGGGGAATTCCCTTTCAGGTACACCCCCTCATCAGGAGGGCCGCCCAACAATTACAGTCTGACAGCCGCTTCGCAGGACTTCGTAGTGCCTGGAGACCCTTCAGGAAGCATGACGATAAGCGAGGACTTCCTCGTCTTTGAGGATGTTGAGGGCGCGGAAGCATTTTCCGGCGAGATGAAGGAGAAGCTTAAGAATATCCATTCGGATGGAGGGAACCATTTCTACAGGCAGATAAAGAGGGACCAGTCAAGGCATATTGAGAAGGGCTGTTTCATAAAGGATGAGGATAAGAATGCACAATACATACTCTGCCAGTTGAGGCAGGCCCCCCATGTATTTGTTGGTTTCAGGGGCAGCCTGAACAACCCTCACTTTTTTGAGGATGTCTTCGGCGGCAGGAATGGGAAATCAAATGAAGGGCTCATGGCGGATTCGCTGGGGAAGCTGGATCCCAGAGCAGGCAATGCGTTCTCTCTCAGGCTCATGGCAGTGGAGACTCCTGTGCCGTACAGCATCGAGCATTACACTGATGAAAGGGTGATCTCAGGGAATTATGGTCTTGATCTGGAGGACTCTGACGGGGCAGTATACTACAAGAATTATGTTGACTTCCCCAGGCGGATGAGGGGTAGTAGGGGGAAGAATGCCGGATCCTACAAGGCGGTCCATTTCGTGGCGAGGATAAGGGGGAAGGAGGACCTTCAGGACAGGATGGAATTCCAGCTCATGACAAGCAAGATGCTGTTTGAGGCCGAGAGAGGGGAGGTCAGCCATAAGAAATATGAGGAGGAGAAGAGGAGGAGGTCCGACCCCAGAAAGAACCAGAAAGCCCTTCCCGGCGTGAAGGGGCCTGCAAGGAAGAGGGTCCATTCATTTCTTGACGCAATGGAAATCGCGATACTTGAGGAATACAGGGGCAGGATAAAAGGCTCCACTGAGGGGCTTGAATCCCTTTTTCAGGATGAGGGAATCAGGTATGACTCGTGCATCAGAGATATCAACATGCACATGAAGGAACTTATAAATAATTATCTTCTGCTGGAGGCGGAAACACTCCAGAAGGACAAGTCGGGCATAATCGATGATATAATGCAGATACCATACCGGCTCGCGGGCCTTGTGGATGATATAGGTCCGGAGAGGGAGAGATTCCTCAATGATGTATGCAGGAGGCTGGAATCGCAGGGGTTTGATTATCCCTCCTCAACATCCTATTTCATAGAATACAAGAAAGTGAGGTCATTGATAGACCATTTTGTTGATTACTCGCAGGAGTCCGGCGGGAGCAAAGCGGAATCGATAGCATTGCAGGGGCTGGCCATGCTGCTGGAGCGGTACGAGAAAGAGGTGCCTGAGAGCCATTCAGGCGGGAAGGAGAACTTCCAGAGGTTCAGGAACATGATAGATAATATGGGTCATTTCATCAGGCCGGCTATCAAAAAAATGAACGAGGATTCCATAATCCCCCACCGTGCCCTTGATTATGTGCCCGCGGGCTTCAACGGGAAGTTCCAGTACAAGCACAAGCAGAAGGCTTATGATATTGCGGGGGGCATTCTTTCAGATTGCGGCCTTGAGGACAGGGTGGGGGAGGCGAATGAGATGATAGATCTCTTCTGCAGTGAGATAAAACCGTCAAAGAAAAAGAACTATGTGTATGTCCTGCCTGAATCCTGACCTGCCGGTTTTCCTGCAGGGATCCACGGGATCATCCTCTGGAGGGCACCCTCCTTGTCTTGGGCATGTAATTGAGTATCCTTTCGCTGCCCTTCTCATCAGCAGGCATGTGCTTGCCGCAGCCGAAGAAATCATGCTTTCCTGTGGCCTTGTCCCTGTGCTTTATTATGACAAAACTGTTTCCGCTGCAGCCCTCAGTCATGCTTCCTTTCCTGCCTTCCCCTATCATTATGTCCTCTCCCGAAAGCCATGACATGATCTCATTGTCATCAAGTTCAGCTGTGTTCCTCTGCGATTCAGGCCCTATCATCTGGCTTCCTTCCACACTCAGTCTCAGGCTCTCCCCTTTGAGCTCGCCGAAGTAGAGTCCTGCGGAGTTGATCCTCAGCTTCCTCTCATCCAGCCCTTCGAATGACTTGCTCAGCAGGTATATCTTGTCCCTTGAGCTGAGCATCATCATGTTTTCGGCCGCGATGCCGCTGAAATCGACGCCCCACTGATCCTCTGTGATATTGAGTATCATCTTCCTTTCCCTTGTGTTTAGTATCTTTAGCTTGGCCATTCTCTCCCCTTGACATCCTTCATTCATATATTTTTAGTTTTTTTGATTTTCCGGCAGGAGGGCCAGCGCCATTATATACTCATCTGTTCCCTTTTCTCTGAACATATCAGCTGGCATACCAGATGCATGGGCAATATTTATATATGAGTTATTATTTATCAATAGTAACAAAACCCTGGTTTGGGCCATACCCAATGAGCATACCCAATGAGCATACCCAATGAGGGAGGGGCTTGAAGCAGGCCCGATGTGAAATGCCATGAATGTATTTTTTGAGAATGGAAAGCATGAAAGGAAAGAAAGACAAGGGCAAAAGCCGCGTGATCAGCATGATCAGGGGCAGGATGGAAGGGATGTACATAATCCTTGTGGTTCTCACAGCTCTGATGGCCCTGACAATATTCTCAGGCATGCTGTTCGGCCGGAAGATAGCCCTCGTCTCTTTCTGGCTCACGGCATTCATAGTGTCGATGTATGTCCTCATCAAGTCAGCGGATTACTTCACCTCATACTCCGAGAAGCTCGGCATTGCATTGGGCGTCCCCCAGTTCATAATAGGGATGACAGTTGTGGCTCTCGGCACATCACTTCCTGAGCTGATAACAGCATCATTCGCGGTCGTGCGCGGAGCCACAGAATTCGTGGCAGGAAATGTTGTGGGGAGCAACATAGCCAACATACTCCTCGTGCTGGGCCTTACAGCCATCATCACAAGGAAGCTCAGGATAAATTGGGACATCATGGGGCAGGACGTTCCCCTCCTCTTCGGTTCAGCCCTGCTCCTGATAATAATAATGATTGACGGGAGCATAACCTTCTTTGAGGGCATGATAATGCTCCTGCTGTTCTTTGCCTACATAGCATACACCATATTCTCAAACAACAGCCATTCCACAGGAAGGCATGAGAAGCTCTCACCCCTCTATCCTGTGATCATAATACTGTCCGGAGCAGGGGTATATCTCGGCGCGAATTACACCATAGAATCAGTCGTTTCCCTCTCATCCCTCCTCGGATTCGCGGACACTTCAGTCATAGCCCTCAGCGCAGTCGCCATAGGCACCTCGCTTCCCGAGCTCAGCGTGAGCATCTCAGCAGCTAGAAAGGGCAATTACGAGATGGTGGTCGGGAATGTGGTGGGAAGCAACATATTCAACTCAACCCTGGTGATAGGCGTGCCGTCGCTGGTGGCATCGCTTGCTGTGCCTTCAACCACATTCATAGCAGCAGTGGCATTCATGGGGGGCGCAACGCTATTGTTCATATTCTCAATAATGGACAGGAAGATACTCATGTTTGAGGGAATAGTCTTCGTGCTCGCGTACATACTCTTCCTCGGGACGCTTTTCGGGCTTGTTTGAGAACTGAAGGGTCTTTCATTGATATATTCGGGAAGATATCTCTTTTTTGATGCATGTCAAGTGGCTTGGTAATCTTTTAGTTTGACAATCTATTATCTGCACATATCACCTGCTCATATGTCAGTACAGCACCACTATTCCTGCCCCCACAACAAGGAGGATCACTGCCAGCGTTTTCTGGATGATTGCCCCTCTGCTCATGCTCTCCTTCAACAGTCCAGGGTATCTTGATGAGAGCAGCGAGGCCGTTATGAGCAGAAGGACAGGCTGGATCCCTATCGCCGCTGTGACAAGGGAGACAGGCCCCACAGAAACAGCATAATTGAAAAACGCCAGGCCGCCGAGATTAAGGAGCTCATAGCCGGCAACCGCGCCTTTCACCTTCCAGCCCATAGAGTTTAAGGCCTCTGAGAGGGCTTTCCTGTGCCGCGGCAATGCGAGCAGTGAGGCTGCACCCAGGAAAGAGCCGACCCTGAGCAGTATAAAACCATCATAATAGGCCATGTTCATATATACGAATTTTGTCAGTGTGTGATAGGCTCCGAATATGACGCTCGAGAGCATCATGAGAGAGAATGCCCTGCTTATCTTGAACACGCCTTCTATCCTCCTCACTGATATCATGAAACCGCCGAACAGCAGCAGGAAGAATGCGATTAGCTGGAATGTGTTGAGGGACTCGCCCAGAAAAGCCACGGCGAACAGCAGCACGAATAACGGCTTTAACTTCCATAACGGCATGACCCTTGAGACCTCCTCGATCATCAGGGACATGAAATATGGTAGCATAGCATAGATGTAAAGCGCTCCTGTGAGCATGGTCAGAGCAAGAATGGGCAGGGAAGGCATGCTCAGGCCATTGAATGGTATAAGAGTGAGGGTGATAAGCCCCGCGAATCCCACCAGAACAGCATAGACCACAGCGTTTTTTACGTGCCTGCTCAGAAGGATCTTGCTGAATATATTGCAGGACATCCAGAACAGGGCCGCCAGAAAGACGAATATGATCCACTCCATGCCATGCGCGCATGCAGGGGTGTATAAAAATATTGCGGGAATGTTGGGTCTGTCCCAAATCTCGCTTTTCCTGAGGAAAAGCTCGGGTCAGCGGCCGGCTCGCGCCCGATTCCCCTATCTAAAGCTGACGTCTCCCGCAACGGGTTACGAACAGGAAATCAGAGATTTCCTTAGTTACAAAGACAAGCTTTGTAACCTCCGTTGACACGCAATGTGGAGCGTGAAGCTCCACTTCGCGACCAGCAGAAAATCTGAAGGTCGCGAAATGAGGCTTTATGCCTCATATGTTTTGGTCAAACTTTTTTTAAAAGTTTGAGGGAGCGACCCCTCTGTCAGCCTGATCTTTCAGATAGAAAGCGCTCACGATATTGGCGCTGACCTTCACTTGGGACAGACCCGGGAATGTTTTGGACTGTTCTGTCAGGCCTGCCTAGACCCCCCACACAGGATTCTTCTCTCTCATTATCTTCGCTATCTCCTTTATCACTTCTACCTCGTCCTGCCTCAGGTACTGCTTCAGGTCCTTCATCTTCCTGAAATCATCCTCAGGCACTGCTGAATAAAGCACATCGCCCTCGTTTATCTGCCTGCCAACGGTGACCTTCTCCATGGAAACCGCGACCTGCTTTCCCTTGTCTGCCTCGCTTATCTTCTCCTGATCTGCCTGTATGCTCTTTATGGATGTGAGGCTCCTTCCGCTGCTGTCCATCAGCTCCATCCCTGTCCTTGCCTTTCCGCCCATCACTTCGACACCAACTACAGCGGGATTGCTCTGCCTGAACACGTAGCCGTCAAGTATCCTTATCTTGCATGGCCGGGTGAGTGTGCTGAGCTGCATCTCTTCTATATTCCTTGAGGATTCCTCTTTCCATTTTTCGTAATCATCTATCAGCCTGTACACCACATCCTTTGTTATGACCTTGACCTTCTTCGGCACTGTGAGATCATCAGGCACAGACACATTGAACCCCAGTATGGCGCTCTTCAGCGGGTCGCTGTCAAAATTGCTCTCGGCATCAGCAATATCCTTCTTTGTGATGCTGCCTATCGAGGCCTTCATCACGCTGATGCCCTTGTCCTTGAGGAGTTTTGTCAGGGCCTCAAGGGATCCGAGATTGTCAGCTTTGACTATTATGCCCTCCTTGCCTGTCTCCACAAGTATGTCCTGCAGTTCCGCCTGCACAGACTGTCTTGCGTTTTCCAGTTCCTCTTCGTTCTCCGGGTTCTCTACGCTTATCACAGGCATTCCGGAGATCACATTCTCCATATCGGGCGCGCATATCTTGACACCTGTGGCCGCGGTCACATTCTTCACAGGCTTGTACTTGGCTTTCTTCTCCATCATCTCCACAAGAGGCATGGGTTCGAACAATGCTCTCACTTTAGTGGTTATTGGCCCGTCCATCCCCCCTATTATTATGGTGTCATTAGTATTGAGCGTACCATCATAGATTATCACATCAGCAGTCTTCCCCATGCCCCTCTCCTCCTTCACTTCCATCACCGTCCCTTTTGCCGGGCCATCAGCATTGCATTTGAGAGTCTGCTCAAGATACCTCTGCGCGAGCCCAGCCACAACTGTTATCAGTTCAGGTATTCCTTCCAGCGTCTTTGCTGAGCATGGCACTATGGCCACCTGTTTTGTGAAATCCTCTATGCGGTCAAAGCGCTCTGAGCCCAGACCGAACTTCTCGTGCAGCTGGCCCACTATCTCGTAAAGCTTCTGCTCAACATGGGTTATGACCTGCGGGCTCTGGGACTGTATATCCTCAAGCACCGCCTTGTCCGGCTGCTGCCTCCAGCCGGGCGCCATGTCCATCTTGTTCGCAGCGACTACGAAGGGAGTCTTTGATGATTTTAAGATTTCAATCGCTTCTATTGTCTGGGGCTTGAACCCGTCATTCATGTCAACGACAAGGATGGCGATGTCCGCCAGCGTGCCGCCTCTTTTCCTCAGGCTGGTGAACGCCTCGTGGCCTGGGGTATCTATGAAGAGAAGGCCGGGTATGGTGAAATCTATCTTCAGGGATTCGAGAAGGCTGCCGCACTTGGACCTTATGACATCCATTGGTATGATAGAAGCTCCTATGGCCTGTGTTATTCCCCCTGCTTCGCCTTTGGTTATGCAGCTTCCCCTTATACTGTCCAGTATGCTGGATTTTCCGTGGTCCACATGGCCGAGCACTGAGCATATAGGGCTTCTTAGCATTCTGAACACCTGCTGTGGCTGGGATGGGGGCTGTTTTTAAAGGTTTTGATGTTGTCTCTGCAGGCATCTTTGGGGCCGCTGCTGCAGGCATCCTATCATATCCGGTTCAGGGTTTGCTTCGCTTTCCTCTGACATTGGGATCTCTGGATTGCATAAAGTCTATCATATTGTTTATCCAGGGCGCTGTTTTCTGATAATCCTGACGAAATGGAAAATCCTGCTGTTGATATTGATGGATTAATAAAAGACATCAATAAAAAGCCGGAAAAGCAGATGGAACAACATTTTTGCGTATCAAAAAATATCAACAGTCTCTTTCTTAAACAGTTTCTTTCTTAGATCTATTTCTTAGTTGCGCGCACTGTCCGCACCCGATTCAAAAGCTCTTTGTAGGTTTTTTGTGTCTTTCTCCCCCTTTAACACTCGGAGAACATGATATCATCGGCCTCAATATTGATTCCGGGATTTTTTGTTCTGAGATTTTAGCCTGTTCCTCGAAAATCCCCTGGGGTGAAGAGCTTGAATCCTGACCCTTCTTTTTCCCAGCTAGGCGCTTGGCTATAAATAAAATAATCGCTGCCATTGGCTTTGGCCTTCTCAAAGGAAGATAATGCAAAATCCAATTCACTTGAAGGCCTGTAAGTCAAGGTTATCACCTCATAACCTCTCTGCTTCAAACCTCTCAATTTCATTAAATCAGGCTGCTCATCTCTTTTGGAGTAAATAACCGGCCAGTTCCCGTCATCACCTGAGTTCGTACCCAAAAAGCTCTCAATCAAAACAATATCTGCAGACCCATAATCATGCCTTTTGTGGGTGCCCCATCCGGCATTCACAATCATCCTTTTCTTCTGCTGGTGCAGTCTACAGACAAGATGATCTATATATTCATTCGGAGCTGTTGCCTAATCAAGAAAAACTCAGTCATTCAAGTTGGAGTCAAGCTTGCTTTCTCGTTGATCATCCTACCTGGGAGTGTATGAAAAAATCTCAGTCCCTTCCAGCCGTGCATTTTGAACATTATCTAAATGACCAGAGGCAATAATTGCCAAATCAAAATCAGACCAGTCTTGTGCCATGGCAAATCTGCTGTTCAGGCTTCCAAAGTATATGGTTCCGACCCCCCATAATATTCGCTAAGGGGCGGGTATTTTATTAATCTATTGTAAAATACTTTCTTTTATGGGCTCAGAACAGAAAGTCTTCGCATAAAGTTTTGCTTTAAATGGGGGGGGGTAAAAGCTCAACAATGACCTTATGGTCTATCCTCGCCTGCCAGGTTTATTCACCTCTCTGTCTTCGGCATCTTCCTGCTGAGGGCTATGTTAAATCCATTTTCTGTTATTTTTTGGGCTCTCAGAACTCTTTAAAAGCATCCTGATTTGCAGGGGATTTTTTGGGCCATCTCAATTATTCTGTTTACAGACAATAGATTTATTAAATAAAACATATCCTTGAGTCCCCATGTTGAGGAAAAAGGTTTTGAGGGTATGCCATAAATTTTTAACTAGCGATGATGGCTATGATCTGGACATTCAAGATTTATGTAAAAGTACTAGTGATTGCTTTATTAATTATGTATTTACATATATTGACATTTCAACTAAGGAGTATGTAAGAAAAAAAAATTTATTGAAAAGGGGTGATTATTATTACCACAAAAAATTAAGAACCTATATCATTCCGATTGAGTATAAGAAAAGATATCATGTTTATTTGAAAGATTTTTACCTATGGTACAACATCAAATTGTTTTCTGAGGAATACAAAAAAATATTCAATAAAATTGAACCGGATATCGTACATATACATGGAACGCTATTGCCTCAGTTTATTTATGCAGCAATTTTGGCGAGAAATAAATGTAAGGTAATCGCAAGCCATCATATAGGATTGATCAATACTAATTATCGTAAGCAAAAGTTTCACATCTTGATTTTGAAGTATATAATGCACAACATATTCCCTCTTTGCTCTGATAAACTTCTGTGCGTAAGTAATTATGGGAAGAAATCTTTTAATTTCTTTAAATCAAACATTGATGTGATTAATCCTGTTCCAAATATTCCAAAAAACAACCCCTCAAATTTTAAAAGGATTTTTGATAAAAATGTTTTATGTAACAAATTTCAGATCGATGGAGATGACAAATTATTCTGCTGTGTAGGAAGGATATCAAGACAAAAAAATCAGCTTAATCAGATTAAGGCTTTTAATAATATAATCTCCAAAAACCCAAAATACAAGTTAATAATAGTCAGAGATTCTGCAGATGATTCTTATTATAATCTTATTACTGAAGAATTGAGAAAATATTTAAATAACTATTGTTTGATCAAGGGGGCGGACCATGCAGAGGTGCTGAAAGTGATTGAATACAGCGATTACTTGTTGTCAGTGACTTTGAATGAGGGGTTGAGCAGGGTTGCTATGGAGGGCCAGGCATTAGGGAAACCGGTTATAGCAAGTAAAGATTCAGGTTATGAAGATTTTATAAATGATGGGGGGAATGGGTTGTTAGTGGACCCTGATAATGTGGAAGAGATTAAAAGGGCAATCATCAATATAAACAAGATCAAAAATTCTGTGAAACATTCACACAGGGTTTATATTGATAAAATGATAAAAATTTATGAGGGTGGTTGAAAATGGATGCAAGGACATACAATCTGGATTTAGATGGTTTTATTACTTATTCACTGCGTTTAGATAAATCCTGCGCTGAGCTAACAATGCATTTCAGACATGGCCAACCACAAAATATCATATATTATTATGAGGATGGTACTTTTCAAAATTATAAAGGTTATACAGAACCGGCCACTATGAATAAAGATATCGGTAAAGATGAGCTGAAACATGAATTCTTAGAAGGATTGAGATCATTCGTCCATTTTCCTGATAAAATAAAGCCTTACAAGATTGATGATACAGAGAGGGAAACACTGACTGAAAAAATAAATGGATTGATTGACAAGCTAAGATGAATGAATTAGAAAGATTATATGAAGATCTTAGAAATATAGGATCTTTATCAAAAAAAGAGAAACTTGCTTTAAGTTCAAGAATATTCAATGTTCTGAATAGTGGTGGAATTTCACAATTACAAAGAGAAAAATTTCTCAACGAGTATAGGAGATTGACATATGACCTTACAAATCAAGAACCCTCGCATTATGACCCCCACATCAATCTTGAAAATCTTGGATACAAAAAGTTGTATCAATCCGGATCTCACGCATCAGATAAGATTATAAGCACTTTAAACCGTTTAAAGAAAAATGATATTGTCTATAAGTCAGATAAAATTGATTTATATAACTATTTGAAATTCCAAAAAAATAATAATAAAAATTTTTCTAAACAATTGTCCGAAACGCCTGAAAAATTAATGCAAAAGTACGGTTATGAAAAGACAACTAAAAGCAGATATGATTATCTATTGAATAACCTGGAAAAAATTCTTCTTAGGGAAGGACCCAAACCTTCAAAGACAAAAAAAGTATTAAGGGTGTCCCATGATTATAACAGAAACCAGGGGGGATTACAGGAAAACTTACAGGAGTTGAATAAGGGTTTAACAAACAGGGATGATGTAGAAATATATCAGGTTTTGCCAATAACAAAAAAACAATTTTCAAATCTGGTGGAGGGAGGGAAAATCAGCAGGGATGGTGATTCATTTTTGGATTCTTATTCTGGTGTGACTATCAAACCAATCTTTATTGAGCAGGATGAAAGCGAAAGAATGGTGAGGTTAAATCGTGCATCTATCACAAAAGATTACGTGGAGCAATTTAATAAGATATTTGAAGAGATTGATCCGGATATCGTCCATGTGCATAATGGATACTACAAACCGCATAACCAAGCAGCTAGATTGGCTAAGTCCAGGGGCAAAGGTGTTATCCATACTTGGCATGGGGGCATGATTGATCCAAAGAATAAAAATGCTAAAAAAAGACTTAAAGATATTTTTGATGATACTGTAAAATATTCTGACAAGAATTTCGCAATTAGTCAGGCAGGGAAAGAAGAATTTAATTCTGATAAGGTAAAGATAGCATATGGTGTAGATCTTAAAAACTATGACCCTAAAAAAATCAAGCCGGAGGATATTCGGAAAAAAAGGGATGAATTAGGATTAAATAAAGATGATTATGTTTTTTTCTTTCCTGGAAGGTACCATGAACAAAAAAACCAACATGGACTAATAAAAGCATTTAAAGACGTTGTAAACAAAAATAAAAACGCAAAGTTACTTTTTGCTGGACAAAACTTTGAAGATTCTGAAGGCAGGGGTTATTTTTCAAAAATTAAGGAATTAGCAAAAAGGAATGGTCTTGATGATAAAATCATATTCCATGATAGGATTAAAAAAAAAGATATGCCTTCTTTTTATGCTCTTTCTGACGCTGTGATATACCCCAGTAAGAATGAAGGAAGGGGAAGATCGTTAATAGAAGCCATGGCTATGGGAAAACCTATTCTAGCTTCAAATGATGCAGGGTTAAAAGACTCAATCAAAACTGATGAAGGTGATGTTGGTTATTTATTCGATCCAAATAAAGAAAAGGACATAAGTGATAAAATGAACGAATGTATTGTGAACAAAAAAAAATCAAATGATTTTGCACATAAAGCAAAACATCACGCACATAAGAATCTCTCCATTGAATCCTATGTCGACAAGTATTATGGGGCGTACCATGCAAATTAAAAATATAATCCTCAGCCTTGAATCCTATGGGCCGATAGATATTGTTTTGCCATTTATTCTGATATTCACAATTATATATGCTATACTTTCCAGGACCGGGTTATTCAAAAAAAACTTAAATATGGTGGTGTCTCTGGTTATGGCCCTTACAACAGTGATCCCCCATGTTCTTAATCAGTACCCTCCTTGCTGGGATGTTGTAGTGATTATCAATCATTCTCTTCCAAAAATTGCAATGTTCATAATTGCAATAATCTGTTTCTTTCTTGTTTTAGGGGTGTTGGGGGTGAATCTATCTTTTTTTAACAAGTTTATGGGTTGGATTGTGATAATAATATTTGGTTTTGTTACCTACACCTTCTTAACATCAAGAGGGAGAGGATGTTATGATTATGATCTTGGTTTTTTATCATCCAGTCTTATTGAGTATATTGCCCCAATATCCCTCTTTATTCTGATCATTTGGTTTATAACTCGGGACTCAGATTCTTCTGAGGATTATGATATCTATTGATGCGAGCGCAGTGAGGGTCCGGGGTCTGATTCCTCTACATTCAGGTCGTTTTTCTTAGAAATTTTTGTTGATTCTGGCGCACTTAATTTGTTAAAAAAATATTACTATAAGATTCTTGGCAAATTCAAGAAGCGAAACAAGAATCAGCTTACTGGAGGCTTATTTCTTTTAGTCTCATCTCTCCTAATCTTTGCTTCCGCACATCCCCTGCAGGTATGGGTTGTGCCTGTCCATGCCGCAGACGAATGCGTATTCCTTCTGGATCTCCCTGTCAAGATTCTGCTGCTGCTCTTCTGTCAGGTTCTCTCCGTGTTCAGCTGCTGCCTGCTTCTTAAGCCTCGTAATCTTGAGGTTCAGGTATGTGAACTGGCAGAAATCCTCCCCTCTGTCGCTGTTTATAGAACTGCATTTCTCAAGCCCTGATTCCAGGCTTCCCGCTCTCATTGTCTCTAGCGCGTCATTGAGCCTGTCCGCGTCCCTGCTGGACCTCATGTATAAGGTTATGCCTGTGATGATCAGTATCAGTGTTATTATTATGAGGGTTATCCTCAGCTCTCTATCGGTCCATCTCCTCTTATCTGCGGCTTTTTTCTTGTCGCTTTTCTCAGCTGATCCGTTTTTTTTCCTGGCTGATGATTTCCTCTTTTTTGCCATTCTGCACCTTTCTGGAGCTTATCAGAGGGGGGTATAATCTTGTGTATATAAAATTATCTGTACAAAATCATCCGGTTGGAGTAATGTTCCCTGCGCGTGACCCCTCACAATATTTTAGATTAACTCCTTTATAGTAGTTAAAAAACGAAAAATTTATAAATGGTGGATGGCCACTTAAACTGATACTCAAAACCTATACCAATACAGCCCTGCAGGGCATTAAAGCAGGATATGGATGCAGGGCACAAAAAAGGTGTATATATGGCTCTGGATGACAAGATATCAAGAAGAGGCTTTCTGAAAGGAGTTATTGGTACAGGCAGCGCTCTCGCGCTCGGGGGTTCAGCAGCGTGCTCTGACCCTGTCGAGACAGTAAGGAACGAAATTGAAGGCAGGGACCGCAGCGCGGTCGGATTTCTTGAGGAACACAAGGCCACCATAGAGGATACAGCGCGTGAGAATGGCCTTCCTCCAGCATTCCTTGCATCAATACTCTATGCAGAGATGGCCAACAGGCCCTCATTTGAGGATGTAGGCGACAACATGAAATCAGCGATAGGCCTTGAAGGCAGCTACGGCCCCGGACAGGTGCAGCTCTCTACAGCACTGCAGATTGACGGGCTGCCTGAGAAATATGGGGGATTTAGTGAGATTCCTGGAAGCATAAAAAGGGATTACATAAGCATGCTGAAGGACCCCGAACAGAACATAATGTTTGCAGCGAGATACCTCTCATTCCTCAGGGAAAGGAGCAACAGGTACAGCTCGCTTTCAGCAGAGGGATTCGCTGAGAATCCCGAAGCCATGGCAGTCATAGCCACGGAATACCAGATAGGCCCGAAGGAAAGCGATGCGGATGAGGCCGGGTTCAACCCTTATGGTTACGGTGTCGTCAAGGGACTCTCCTCATCATCAGAATTCAGCAGCCTCTACCCTTCAGGCAGCGGGACAATAAGCAAATGCGATGCTTTCCTCAGGGAGCACAAGCAGGAGATCAGGGAAGAGGTCGAGAACAGGAGCATGCCTGATAAGTTTCTGGTACTCCTCGGCGGTTATGTTGCAGTAGCTGCAGCCGCTTTCTCAGCGGTCTATGCGATAGAGCACATGTTCGGGAGGAAGAACGGCTCAGGGCATGGAAGGAAAAAAGACAGGGCAGAAAGAGCGTTATACAAAGGTGATCTGAAAGACTTATGATCAACATTTATGTTAAACACACCAGCCGGGATGAACAGACAAGACTGATATTAAAACAGGGGCACAATGATCAGAGGAATAAAAATGGAGAACCATCAGGTGATCAAGCTCGGGGCCGCGTGCCTCTTTGACAGTGAGGGAAGGATAGACCATCCACTTCTCAGGCAGAAGGCTGAAGAGATAAAGGGTATAGAGGAAGAGCAGAACACCATCTCCACACTAGTGGTATCAGGAGCGATACCGGTAGGCAAGATGATGTACGATGACAGAAGGCCCAATGAAGAGCTCACGCCGGAGGAAATGCAGTTCTACGCCGGGGTGGGCCAGATTGGACTGATGGAAGCGTACGGCGAGGCATTCAAAGATATCTACAATATAAGCCAGCTCCTCATAACATCAAAGGACACCAAAGAGAAAGAGTACATGGGCCACATAAAGAATCTTGTCAATAACAGCGCGGAAAAAGGTGTTATCATCCTTGCCAACAGGAATGACCCTGTTGATTTCGAGCAGCTCACAGGACAGGCGGGCAGGGCAGGCCCGACTGACAACGAGACAACATCCCTTGACCTGGCATTGTGCTGCGATTCAAAGAGGCTTGTGATCCTCGGCAGGTATGAAGGGTTCCTTAACCCTGAGGGGGAGCTCATCAGGGAGATCAACGGAGTCACAGAGGAGCATTACAGCATGTGCAATGACGGCTCCAGCCAGAAGAAGCAGAAGAACTTCGGATTCTATCCCAAGCTTTACGCTGCCGACCTTCTCTCAAAAAGAGGGATTGATGTCATGATAGGCAGTGTGGAAAGGCCCCTCAGCAGCATAGTGAGCGGGGAGTACGGCACCCGCTTCAGGATGGGCCATCCGGATGATGCGCTGCAGAAGGGGGGGTGATTGAAGATGACAGGATTTGTAAGGAAAGCGCTCGGAAGGATAAGAAAAAAGCCTGGGTACGCAGTGCTGCTCAATCTCGCGGCTTCAGCTCTGCTGGTGAACAGCATGTACAATATATCTGCAGGACTCAGGACTGCGGATGCAGAAAAAGAAAGAGCGGAAAACAGGCCGTTGGTGCATGAGGCGGGAAGGATGTACGGCCCGCCGTCTCTTGAGGATCGCATACCTCATCCTGAGGCCGCCCCTCTAAAGGATAGTGCTGGATCCGGCTCATTTTCAGGCATTGGTCCTGCCCCTGACCGCCCTGATGAAGACAAAAATCCTGATAAAGCCAATAAGGGACTGGATAGAGAAAAACTGGATGATAGGATTGTTATAAACAGGGAATACAGCAGGAGAATCAATGAGAATGTGGGCCTTCTGCTCAATGGCGATTCTGATATCATGACATGGAGGTACACCGAAGGGGGCGGTAAGGTATGGGACGTGCCGGTTCCCTACATAGATCTGGTGGAGAAACAGCTGAAGGGAGTCATGGAATACAAGGGCATCGCTGAAAAGGTGTCAGAAGAGCATGATGTGGAGAGCAGCCTCATACTCGCATTGATTGCAGTGGAATCAGGCGGGAAGAACAGCACATCATCTGCCGGCGCGAGGGGAATAATGCAGATGATGGAGGCCACTGCTGAAAGATACGGCCTCACCATAAATGATAAGATTGATGAGAGGTACGATCCTGAGAAGAGCATCAGCGCAGGAACCGGCTATCTCGCGCACATGCTTGACAAGTACAATAACAACGCTCTCCTTTCGCTCGCGGGGTATAACTGCGGAGACGGCAGGATAAACCGCGCTCTAAAGGCCATCGGCATGGAGGACAGGCCGGATGAGGTTGATTACAGCCACATAAGGTGGAAGCTCCCGAAAGAGACAAGGAATTATGTCATCAGGGTGATGAGCAGGGCATATATTCTTGAGGGACACGGCCGGAAGATAGGCATTGAAGGAGAGGATAATTCTGAGATGGCCATGAGATGATCAGGATCCTGCTTCTTCTGCAAGGGATTTCATAAGGGGCCTCCTGACAGCACAGCAAAACCTTTATATTGTTCTCCTGCTGTTTGCATAAGGAACAGAGTGGGTGGAAAATGAACATACGCTGCCTCAAATGCAAGGGAAGGCTTTTCTGCGGCAGGACATACTGCCCCATACAGGCCAAGATATCCGCCCAGAAGAAGGTCAATACAAGCGTGAAACAGGACTATTTCGGGGAGTCACCTAATGTTTTTGTTGGCCATTATGGCTATCCGAGGCTGAATGTGGGTTTTCTTAATGTTGA
>JAWOBY010000068.1:0-23987 GCA_046484055.1 Candidatus Woesearchaeota archaeon
GCCATTTCGCACGAGAATCTTCTCTATTTGCCTGTGCGAAATGGCAAATCCTTTTCTTTTGAGGATATGCTCAATATGGCATGCGCCATATCCAAAGCGCTCCCTTAAATCCAAAATAATAATTACAGCACTTTGGTTGAGTATTATCTCTGGACGGCCTGTTTTATGGTCTTTCAGCCCGTCCCAGCCGTGTTGCTTGAACTTGTTGATTATTTTGTATATTGTCCTTCGGTTTATATTCTGTGCAAGCGCTATCTTAGAAACCGGCACCTCTTTTAGAAATTCCTTAACAACCCATATTCTTTTCTTAAATGTCAGTTTGTACATAATACATCACCAGAAGCGATGTATTACTGTGCCTTAAAAACGTGATAGCACAGAAATCTTTGATTTACGAAACCCAGAAAATGCGAAGTATTTTCCTTCCTGAGCAGGGATGTGCAGGGATAGATACTCTTAGATAAGCGCTCTTATCATATGCTCCTGCCGCTCCTGTCTGTTGTCAGCAGACTCAAAACATATGGCAAAGCAAAATATATAAATAAAAACTGCGGACAGGACTATTATGGTGCGGTTCATCAGAAAAAGGGGTTTCCTGCTGCTTTTCATACTCCTTGCGTTCCCTCTATTATCTGTCTCCTCCTCTGCTGAAAAATTCAACATAAGCATGAGTGATGTGAACACCAAAGAGGATATCAAAGACCTGTTTCTTGTTATAGAACATGAGGGGGTGTGGAGGATAAGTATGCGGCTTCCGGAGATTTCACCATCGATCTCCCTGAAGGAGGGGGTGATGTCGTGATAAAGGCCGATGACATGTCAACTATGGGCAGGGATTATTACAGGAAGGCGCGCATCACAACTGACACAAAGGTGTATATGTTTCCTGCAGGAACACTGACCGGGATGGTCAAGGACAAGCTTGACAATGTGGTCAGCAATGCGGAGCTCAAGTTCGAATGCTCCAATGATATAGGGTATGAGTTCCCGGAAAGCGCGGATAAATTCGGCTCATTCTCTGTGGATTTCGCGCCGGTGGGTGAGTGCAGGGTTTTCGCATCACACAGGGATTCTATGGGCGTGCAGAATGTGAAAGTCGAGCAGGGATCGATTGTTGATACTGAGATAACTCTCAATGGAAGCATAGTGCCTTACAAGGCTGAGGATTCCGGATGGCCAAAGATAATATTCCTTTCGATAGTGATATTCGCCCTTCTTGCATTTCTTATCACAGGACTCAAAATGTATGCAGGCGAGGGGGATGTCAGGCCGCGCAGTAATACCCACGCGCGGAAAAAGAAGAAGACAGAAAGCCCGTCATCTAATAAGGACGGAGGGGAAGGGGCCCGCAACAAGAGGGCAACTGATATCATGAAGACACTAAATGAGAAGGACAGGCTTGTGGTGGATTATCTTCTCGGCAGCCAGAACAAGGCTGTCCAGTCCCGTATCAGGCATGACCTTGGCATACCCAGGACAACACTCTCAAGAGTGCTGGTATCACTGGAGAAAAAGAACATAATCGGGTGCGAAAAACACGGGAAAGCAGTCAAAGTATGGCTTACGGACTGGTTTCTTGGCAAAGACTGAAAATAGCGGCTGATGGGCAGAAAATAATCATTCTTTATCGAATCGGGAAGCGAATAACCTTTTTTTGTGAGGTTTTCCCGGCCAAGTCTTATATATTTGTTTTGGTTAAGGGTCATAAGGAAAAGGGATGATAATAGAGCATGATTCAGGGAAACCGATCCGAAAAATGGATCCGGAAAAGAATGAATCCAAAAAAGAGGTGACACTCCCAAAAACCGCATTGCCGGACCGGCATGCAGACAGAACGGATGGTGAAAAAATGAACAACAGAATGAATAACAGGACAAAACCTCATGTTATGTTAAAAGAGAAAGGAAAGGCCGAAGGTGTATTTACCAGGAAGCTCAGGAAGGCTGTATCAGGGCAGGCCGCAGTGCTGTCCCTGATGGCTGTGATGATTATGTTCTTTGCCCTGGCAGGCTCAGCTATTGCAGTTAATGAGACTGCGGATAATACAACAGAGGAGACGGAATGCACAGACTCTGACAACGGAAAGGACTATTACAATAAGGGTACTGTGAAGGCCGGAGGAGTGACAGCCACTGACATGTGCCTGGAATACAACCAGATCTCAGAGAATTACTGCATGGACGGCGGCATAGGCACCATAGCCACAAGCTGTCCTGACGGAACTGCATGCAAGGATGGTGCGTGCATAAGGGAAGATACCATTTCCGGTTGCGAGGGCCTGAGCGAAATGGATTCATGCCTTGATGATTCCTCATGCTACTGGGATCAGGAGACCGACGCATGCTATGACTACACAAGCCCCTCGGATGTGTCATGCACTGATCCTGATGGAGGGCGGAACCAGTATGTACAGGGCCACACATTCGGCTTCAGGACATATTATGCCAATGAGAGGGACAAGAGGATAAGGACCGGAGGAAAAGACTACTGCCGGGACGAGACGCGGCTGCTGGAGCATTACTGCTCGGACGGCTACATAAAGAAAGCTTATATTTCCTGTCCTTCTGGCTGCAATAACGGAGTTTGTGAGGGTGGAGATGATAAAAAATGCACAGACTCTGACAACGGAAAGGATTATTACACTAAAGGCACGATAGACTCAACAGGTGCTGACGGGAAGCCATTCACCAACACAGACAGGTGTATGCCTTCAGATGCTGAACTGTTCCCCGGCATGCTTGAGGAAAATTACTGCAGGTTTGACGGCATGGCTGAAGTCGAGTTCTATGACTGCCCGAACGGCTGTAAGGACGGCGCGTGCATCCTTGACAGCACAGCACAGCCCGTGGAGGAAACTGAAGAAGAGGTAAAGTGCGTCTTTGACAATTCAGGATCAAGACAGAGATGCTATTCTGATGAGGGAGGCTGCAGCGGGATTGAGAGCTGCAAAGTTAAAGTCACAGGAGAGAAAGGGAAGAGCATAACCTGGAAGAGCACCTGCGGGGATCGCGCATACACCCACATGGACGGGAACAATGAGCGCATAGGCTTCAGGTGCGGGCAGGAGCAGGCATGCCCTTCTATAGCACCCCCTCGCTGCCCTAACGGAACATTAGTTGAGCAGGGAGAGGATGAGAATGGATGCAGGCTGCCCCCTGAATGCGTGGTGGAGAATAATGATTCCCCTCTCAAAGGGATAGCGGATGTGTGGTCAGACCAGAAGTATTATGAGGCGGGCGAAATGGTCACTATCCACGCCAAGATTGTGGACGCTGACGGAACGCCGTCAAGACCGGCCGAAGGCACTACAGTCGGATTCGGGCTTATGAAAATGAAGAGCAGAGACAGCTCAATACAGGATTACAGGATGACGCCCTCATTCAACAGCGAAACAGGGTATTACGAGGCCCGCATAAGAGCGCCTGATGCAAGCCCTGTGAGGGTTGTTGTGACCGCCTCAAAGGGTTCTGTAAGCGTCAGAGACAATGACTTTTACTTCAAGGTGACTGATGCCGCAGAGCAAACCGCCGCTTCAGCAATCGACGAAACTGTTGAAGCAGAAACTGAGCATACCGGAGAGATGAGTGAAGAGTCCGCCGGAGCAGAAGATAGGGCTGTGATGTCCTGTACAAACGGCTGCTCTGCTGACAGCAGGTGCCTGCCCATAGGCACAAGGATAGTCATCAACGGCGAGTCTTCTTTCTGCGGTATAACAGAGGAGTTCAATGCCCAGAAAGAGGACGATGCCCAGTGCCAGAACAACTTTGAATGCCTCAGCAACCAGTGCAGCAACGGCCACTGCGTTGATCTTGAGGCCCAGCTGAAGGAGACAAGGGGCATGCTGGAGAAGATAATGGGATGGCTGAAGGGATTCTTCAGCTGATATGTTTTAACAGGAACTTCAGCCCAGAAACATCTTTTTGATTTTAGTTTTCTTTAATTCTCTCTTCAGCCTCTTGTCAACCTCTTCATAATCCTCAAACTCCTTCTCTCTTCTCCTGAACTCCCTGTCATGGTAAGTACTCCTTCCGTTCCTGCTCCTGAACTTATGGGCCTTGTGCAGTATCTCATGGTGCATTATGAAATCGAGCAGTGCAGGGTCTTTCTCCGCTATCTTAGTGAATATGCCGCTTATCTTTATGGTGTCGGTCTTGAAATCGTAAGAGCCGAGGCTTGTTGTGGAGTTGCCTCCCCAGACAAGATTGGGCCTTTCGATATTGCTGTAGAAATATCTCTCATTCACCCTGTCGAATGATTCCTCAAGCATGGGGTGGCTCTTGTCTTTCGGGGCAGCGATGTGGAGGTTCCTGACAAAGCTGTTGTACAGGTCTATATGCATGGTATCTATATCCTTCCCGCCATCTCTTTTCCTTCTGCCGCTTTTGCTGCCCCTGCTGAACAGCTTCAGCATGAGCTCCTGCAGGAGCCCTATCCTTATCTCCCTTGAGACTGTCTTCCATTTCCTTGAAAGGCCGAACTCAAGCTCATTGCCTCTCAGTTTTATGTTCGCTCCGTAATCCTTGAACCTGTCAGTGTATCTTATCCTGGCAGAATAGTTGAATTCGCGGTCCGGGTAGAGCCTTGTGAAGGCCTCCTGTATCATGTCCATCTTGCCTTGTTCAGACAGTTCACTCATGAACCTCATACCTCAGTATTCCAGCTATCTTTCCTATGTCCCTCAGCTGGACGCCTTCTCTGGTCTCGGTCGAGACTATGCTCACCTCTGTGTTGAACTGCTTGGCTATGTTCTCCATCTCCTCTATGACCTTGTCATCCAGAGCTTCAGACAGCAGCAGGACTTCCACAGCGCCCATCTCAAGCTTCTTCTTGACATCGTCAAAACCATATGCCACAAGCGAGGGATTTTTTGCCAGCGCCTCGAAGAACCTGCCCATCACCTGCTTCTCCGCGGCGATCTCCTCGTCCGCAAGCACGTCCTGGCTCTTGTCCACCAGCTCCTGCAGGCCGAAATCGCCTGTATAGCTGAGGTCCTTGACCGCGATGACCTTCCTCTTGAGCTGGTCCGTGATCTGGCCCTTGGCCAGGAAATCATGCTTTGTCGGCCCCGGCCCTCCCACTATTATGCCCTTTATGTCCGGATCCTCAAGGAACTGCTCCTTCATGTACTCTGCCACCTTCCTGAAGTGAGCTTTAGCTGCGAGCTCCCTGTTCATCTCATAACGATGAGCTGAATTATGGACGATCAGACCATTTGCAATAAAGTTCCTGTCCTTTACAGAAATATCCACCATCGGCACGTTCTTTTTTTTGATGTCTATCCTGTTTATTTTTACAGGAAGTATCGGGATTTGGTATACCTCTTTAAGCTTATCATGAAGTTTTTTGTTCTTGATGTTGCCCAGAACGGAGTTTTTGAAAGCCTGCTTGCTTATCATCCTTTTATTTATGAAGAAATTGTTGACTTTTGGGAAAAGCTCCAGATTGTATCCTGCTTTCTCTATAATATTCCTTATTTCAGCACCCGGAACCATTATCTGCCTGTTGCGGCTCATATCTGATTTCCTGTCTATTATATCATCCAGTCCTGCTGATTTCTTTTTTGAAGTGAAGTTTATCAGCCTCCTGAACCTCCTGAGAGACTCCTTTTCGCTTATCTCGATTGTGAACCTGCTGGTGTTTGAATACTTGTTCGCTCTGTTGTCATATTCCAGGAAAGAAGACAGAATGCTGAACCTTAACAGGGCCATCTGCACCTGTTGTATCAATTGCTTATTATTCATTCCCATCCCTGCTTTTGAGCCGGATATATATCCTTCTGCATCAAACAGCCCCCTTAGAAAGGAAGCTACAACCTTATTGTCAGATTTTAATATAAGAGAAGGGATAACTGTATCTTGGGATTTTTTTATTTCATGGAATACTTCTCTTATCAGCCTAACGAGGGGTCTGCTGGTGAATTTTACCTGATGATAATTCTTAGAGCGCCTCAGTCTGTATGTGCTGTTCAAGTTGAAGTATTTATCAAATGTGGATTTATAATCTAATGCCACGCGTTCATCCTGCTCAAATAATATTATCCTGTCCTTCTCTATGTGTCCGTCACCCACTGTGTAGCCGAGGAACATGGCAAATTCAGGATCCAGCCTTTCAGGCAGCGATACTTTGCCATATCTGCTGAAATGCCGGGTGTACCCTCCCAAAAACTCCTGAAAATCAAGACCTAATTCACAGCATAGGCCCCTTAGGAAACTGCGATTTATGTTTCTCTTCCCCAGCTCCACCAAAGAAATCGCTGTCTGGGTCATATTCAGCCTTTTAGCCAGTTCCTTCTGGTGCAGTCCTTTCTCTAATCTCTTTCGCTTTAACAATTCTCTTCCTGCTTTGTTCAGTCTGAATGAATTGTAATATTCTGATGATAGGATCTGCTGCGTTTTACCTGCAATATCAATCCTCTCAGGCATAATCAAAGAATCCCCCTCCCTCAGTTCATCTGCCTTCTTTTCAATAATCCCTTCATCTCCAACTGCAAAAAAGACATGGTCATTTGAAGAACTGACTTCCAGCCGGGGGTTTTTAGTGATGATTTTATAAACCACGTTCTTGTTTGTATCCCATTTATCTATGATATCAGAGTCATTGATTGAATATTTATCCATGACTATGCTCTTTACCCTGTGGGGATTATGGACCTTTCTCATCTCAGGAAGGCACCCGTCAGACAGCTGGACTATGGATTCAGGAAGAAGGCACTGACCGCCGGCGCGGGTCTTTCCCGGCACCTCTGAATGCGTGCTGAGAAGGGGCACTATTGTCTTTCCCTTGAGCAATGCTATGTTGGCGTCCCTCCTGTCTATGACCACAAGACCGTATATGTCCTTGTCCTCGCACATCTCCCTCAGCGGGTCGAGAAGGAACTCCTTGTCGCACCTGTATATCCTGAACTGCACAGGCAGAGGGGGCTCGACAGACCAGACCTTCACATCATTCTGGCCTTCCCTTGAAGCTATGTTGCCTGAGAACACTGCCAGCCCGTGGTCCGGAGTCTTGGGGTATAGCTTGAGATGCTGTATCATCCTCTCAAGAGCGTCTATCACATTCTTCCGCGTGGAGGCTGATTTTATGTTATTCGCTGTTCCCTGCTCCTCATTCAGGTGATTCAGTATCTTGTTGAGATCATAACCTACTGGTATGTAGACAGAGACAAGCTCTGTGTGCCTTCCCCTGTACTGTTCAAGCTCCTTTATCAGATTCTTCAGCTTGAATTTTTGTGCTGCTGTGACTCCCATTCTGAAATCCGGATGCTTTTTGTCCGGCCTCTGTTTTGTCTTTTACCTATCCTGTTTTTTGCATGATTCCATTGTGTTTTTGCATGCTTCCTTGTGTGCATGATACTGCCTATGCGCTGGCTTTTGGTGATATTGTGGTGGGACATGAATGATAGATTAGGGTTTATAAAATTATTCCAAAAGAAGGCCGGAATATCATGGGAGGCATCAGATGCCTCTGATGTCATAATCCGAAAGGATTCAGCCCCTGATCAAGAAGGTTTCTCATAGGAAGGAAGAGAGGGCCGGGCAGTTCTTCCCATGTGAACCATTCCCACCCCCTGCATTTCTCCGGCTCCTTGTTCTCCGGCTCCCCCCTCTCATGATCTGCCACAAGATAAAGCGTGATATAATGCTTCTCGTCATCCTTCATCATGTCATTAGTGGCTGTGAGGAACCTGACATCCTTTATGCTCAGGCCTGTCTCCTCAAGGACTTCTCTCTTCGCGCAATCCTCGAAGGTCTCGTTCCATTCAAGATGGCCTCCTGGCGGGGCCCATGTGTCGTGGCCGTGGCTGTTCTTCCTCCTGCCCATCAGGACCTTGCCGTCTTTCCTTATAAGAACACCGACTCCCACAGCGGGTGTTCTCCTGTCTCTTCCTTCTGTTTTATCTGCACCTTTGCCTGTGCATCCGCATCCACATGTGCCTTCATCTGTGCCTTCTCGTCCATATCCCATATGATCTGTCTTCCTGTGAGGGTTTAAATAATTTTTGGGCGGATGCTGTCTCTCGCTTGGGATTCTGCCCCATAACCTGGCTCCATAACCTGGCCCCATAATCTGGTTCCATAATCTTATTTGTACTGTTCATGCTCTGTTTGCGATAAATTTAAAAATGAGGGCAAAATCCTGCGATAAGGGACAATACCCCTCGCGTGGGACTCTTAATGCTCTATCAAGCGTAAAAAGATAAAAATAAGGCTTATAAAGAGATATAATAATCCTTTACAGATGAGGGGCATAAGGGCGCGAAGCTGTGGGGTAGCTTGGTCAGGGGCGCGGGTCTGAGGGCTTTGTTGCCGATTCCGCTGCCTGGAGCAATCATCCTCTCTGGTTTGGGACCAGAGGACCCCGGTTCAAAGCGGAAGGCGGATTCAATGCATGAGATTCATGCTCCGTTTTCAATGAGAATCCGGGCAGCCCCACCTTAATATCGGAAATATATCAGAAATCATATCAGGAACAAACCACATCAGAAACTTATGATTGGTCAATGATGATGGCTCAATATTAGGCCAATGAGATTTTATAAACAATCATATGAACCATTAAGACAGCTTGAAACATTAAAACAAACATCAAAATGGCAGTTCCAAAAAAGCTTTCAGCTATGAAAAGGTTCGGGGCAAGATACGGCAGGAGCCTCAAGCAGAAATTTGTAGGGATAGAGAATCTTCAGAGAAAAAAATACAAATGCCCTTACTGCTCGTCCAATTCTGTGAAGCGTGAGAGCGTGGGGATATGGCTGTGCAGGAAATGCGATGCCAAGTTCGCCAGCAGGGCATACACCATAACAAAAAGGAAAGCTTTGAAGGATCTGATCAAGGAGAGGGAAGATGTTGCGGTTGAGCCTGTGGACATAGATGCAGAGGCCAAAAAGAAGGAAGAGGAGGAGATCAACGAGAAGATTCCCTCCTGAGCGATTCCGGTCCGGAATGATTTTCATATTCATATATTCATAGGAGATACTTATTACGGGAGATGCTTAACATGACTGAATACAAATGCTTCCAGTGCAACAAGAAAGTGGCTCCTGAGTACCTCAGGAAGAAGGTGAGGTGCCCTTACTGCGGGTCAAAGACGCTGTACAAGCCGAGGCTGGTCACCACGAATTTGAAAGCGAGATAAGGAGCCCTTGCAGGAGTCTGCCAGGGCCTGTTGCAATCTGCGGCGCGGCTCCGGAGGGTGAAGTTTGCTGTTCAGGTGCGGGCAGTGCAGGCTCGGACAGATTGATGGGTAAATGAGGGTTGGCGTGTTGTTCCTGCTTTGCTGTATGCTCTGCATGCAGAGTATGACAGAGTATGAGTATGACAGAGTATGATACTGGATAATTTGATAAGAAAGGGTTAAAAAGGATAAGGGGTAAATAGGGGATAATCATGGCCGGTGAAGACAAGATGCAATCAGGGGATGACACCTCAGGCGAGAATGAGAAGGTGAGCCAGTTGCAGAATCTCGAGCAGAACCTGCAGAGTTTCGCCATGCAGAAGCAGAACATACAGATGCAGCTGATGGAGGTTGAGTCCGCGCTTTCAGAGATAGAGAAGACTGATTCTACATACAAGATTGTCGGGAATGTCATGGTCGCTGCCAAGAAGGATGATCTCAAGAAAGAGCTGCAGAACAAGCAGGAAATGCTGAACATGAGAATCAAATCAGTGGAGAAGCAGGAGGGGAAGCTCAGGGAGAAGGCTTCATCCATGCAGTCAGAGGTGATGGGCAGCATGAATAGAGGCCAGCAGAAAGAAGGCCAGCAGAAAGGATGACACTTGCCGATCGCTGCTCCAGTGATTATTAATACAATGCGGAAAATCAGTGTGGATAATCAGTGCGGATAACGAATGAGAGCGATGCGATCAGATATCAGGCAAGCAAGAGATATATCAGGTGAGCAAAATGGTGGAAATAAAAGATGTGGTGGAATTCATCAGGGAGATGCAGGAAGACAATACCGTGCCCAAGAACGTGAAGACAAAATTAAGCGAAGTTGAGAATATGCTTAACGGGGATGATGATAATTCCATGAAGATCAACAGGGCAGTTGATGTTTTTGTGGAGATATCTGATGATGTCAATCTCCAGCCTGATGTGAGGACAAGGATACTCAACGTCGCGAGCATGCTGGAATCGCTTTGATTAACTTCTTTTCTGCTTTCTTCGATCACTTCTTGACTGGTTCATATACTTTTCCCGTATATCTGTCTCATATGTCCTTATGACTCCTTTATTCTGTATATTTCTGCGTATACATTTCCATACATCCTATCCTGAATGGTTTAAGGGTTTATGTGTTTAGATTATGCGTTTAAAGAATCACAGGATCCGCGGGACCGTAGGACAATCATCTCTTCTTTTTTCTGCCCTGCCCCTTCTTCAGCTTGACGACCTCTGTCCTTGTTATGGCAGAATTAGGCAGGTAGACTATGTCCCCCTCGCTGGTCTCCAGCTTGGTCTCAACAAGGTTTATATGGGCGACCTCACCTTCAATGCCTTTCACCCTTATCTTTTCCCCCTTCTTGATGAGATCTCTCCTGTATATGTATATTCCTGCAAAAGCATTGGGTATGAAATCCTTGACAGCCAGTATGACCGAGACAATTATCAGTATTATGACCGCCGCCGAGAGCATCTGCAGCACTGTGGTCGTCACATTCAGCTGGTTCAGGACCATTATTATCGTTATGAAATAGATGAAATAAGTCACTGCCGCGGCAAGGAAGCGCTCAAGCTTGAGCTCCACTCCCGACGCCTTCTTCAGTATATGGTCCAGGCCGACCTCATTGAGCAGGCGGTGGGTGAGCTTGCCGAGAAGCTTCCCTATGATAAAACCCATAAGAAGTATTATGAAAGCCACCAGTATGTTGGAGTACAATCCCGCGAAATTATTCCTGAAATAATCCACTATGCCCTGTACAGTCAATGCCATGGGCTGATGGTTTCCTTTACGATTTATAAATTTTATTAGAGAATCCGCCTGAAAAATGTCTGAATCATCCGCCGCCCCACCCCTCCCGGCCCATATTGTCCTGCATCACCCTACATGGCCCTTCCGAATCATATCGAATCATATCATTTCCCGCGCGCAGGAAGGTATCTCGGCTCCGCAAGGTCTGGTATCCTGTCCATAGTCTTCGCGTAATGCAGGCTTACCTTGCCGTAATAGAGCCTGTTGATGCTGTATCTTTTGAGGTAGTTCTTCACCTTGAAATAACCGTTCAGGTACTTGTAATCCTTGGTCAGGCCGCCCGGCAGGGAAGTATCAGAGATCCCTCTCTTGGCCCTTACTGTGAGCTTCCAGGCGATGTCTTTGCTGAAATTCTCCCTCATGCGCTTATATGTCTCCCTGAATGAATTGTCCAGAGCCGTGCTGACAGCGATGACCCTTCCAGCATATGTTTTTAGTGTGGTTTTGCTGAGTACTCCTGAAGCCTCCTCATTGACCACTGCAAGACCCTCCTCAGTCTCCAGGTATCCAGGCAGGCCTGCAGCGAATATGAGGTACGGCTGGAGCAGGCCGTTCTCATACCTCAGGACATGAGTGCCTATCTCATGCGATATGAGCCTCTTTATGAAGTCATTGGAGAACTTCTTGCCTTTCTTCACAAACACTGTCTTCTTTGACTGCTGCACTGCTGCATTGGCTGTTATCAGCTTCTGCTTCACCTCCCACTCAAAACCGTACGTCCTGAGGGCCTGCTTCAGTATGTCCACAACCTCTTTCGGGCTGAGCTTCTCTGTCTTCCTCTTCTCCGGCTGATACCTCAGCATCCTCTTCGCTTTTTTTATCAGGATCTTGTTCGGCTTCCCGTATATCTTCAGCGCATTGCGGGTGAAATCCTCAGTGCCCCTGCTTGCCAGCATGTTGAGCCTCTTTATATGGTTCTCCCTCTTGTGTTTGAGTATCCTGCCCATGTAGCTGCTGTTGGTCTTTATCCTGTTCAGGTTCTCAATGATGGTGGGGATGTGAGTCCTGTAAGGCGCGTACCTGAACTGGGGCTCATAATTCCTGCTTGAGAAGAATCTTTTCTTCTCCCTTGACTCATTCACGGGATTCACTGCGAAGAAGGATATGCTCTTTCCCGCTTCATACAGTTTCCTGTCCGCATCTTTGAGAATGTTTTTCATGGGATTGCCCCTCTTTGCGCCGGCCATGGAATCATGAATCCCCTGCGGGTATATATTGTTTTTGCTTCATTCACTGCATCTCACGCAATGCAGCCCGCTCCATGCCCCTCATTCATCCCATCCCCTGTGATCCATCCGGTCATTACCATAAAAAATTTAAAGAGCAGGGGGATTATGACACAAACAATGCTAAGAGAGGTGCGCGCTGATGTCCTTTGAGGAATATATCATCCCTGTGATGATATTACTTGCATTCTATATAATCGGCGAGCTTCTTAACCACATAATAACAGGAATAGGCAGGCTCACCAGCAGGACCAAGACACAGCTGGACGATTTCGTGCTGAATGAGATAAAGAGCCCCATAAGGTTCATAACCATATTCCTCGGACTTTACCTTGCAGTAAGCTATTCATTCTATGGGCTTGAGATATACGGCTTCAGGATCAGGGAGGGATTCATCCTGCTGGCCATATTGATTGTGGCTCATGTTGCGGTCAGGATCGCCACAGGCATGGTGAGGATGTACAGGAACAAGGTCTCCTCCAGGAATATAACCAGCAGGATAGACGAGACACTGATACCCTTCATAAGGAGGGCCATCGCGATGGTCATATACGCTGTGGCCATAATAATAATCCTGGGAAGGCTGGGGATAGAGATAGGGCCGTTCCTCGCCGGGCTTGGGATAGCGGGCCTCGCTGTGGCATTGGCCCTGCAGGACACACTGTCAAACCTTTTCTCAGGAGTGTATATAGCCACTGACAGGCCGATCAGGATAGGTGACTACATTGAACTCCAGGGCACTGACCTGAGAGGGTATGTTGAGGACATAAGCTGGAGAACAACAAAGTTAAGGGCGCTGACCAATTACATAATAAATGTTCCCAACTCCAAGCTGGCACAGTCGATACTGCTCAATTATAATGCCCCTCAGCAGGAGATGAGCCTCATAATCCCTGTGGGGGTCGCGTACGGCAGCGACCTCTCCAAGGTTGAGAAGGTGACAGTGAATACAGCAAAGAGGATACAGAAGAAGGAGGAGGGGACTGTTGACAGCTTTGAGCCGTTCATAAGATACAACGGGTTCGGCGATTCCTCGATCAATCTCTCGGTGATAATGAGGATACACACTTATGTTGACAGGTACAAGGTCATGCATGAGTTCATCAAGGAGCTCCACAAGGCCTATAAGAAGAACAAGATAGAGATACCGTTCCCGCAGACGGATGTGTGGATGAGGAAGAAATGAAGCAGGACATGAGGATTGGAGGAAGTAAAGACCGCATCGCATGCCTCTCTTTTGCCGCTGTGCTGATGCTCGCTGTGATGATCATGATATCGGGGTGCGAGGGAGAGGCGCAGCCAGGAAACACAGATCAGGAGATGGATGAGAGCGGACAGGGCGGACAGCAGGATGCAGGCGATGGACAAGAAGGGGCCGGAGAGGACATCCAGGGAACAGATGCTGCTGATTCAACTGACTCAGAGGGCTCTTCAGGACAGGATGATGATGCAGCCGAAGACGAGGCCGAGCCTGAAGGATTCCTTGAGGAGGAATTCGAGCTTCAGTACAATCTCGCGCAGGTAGAGGATATCATGCATAGGTTCGATTATCTTATAGGGGCGGATGCGCCTTCTGCTGATGTGGTCACAGTGACAGAGTTGAACACTCTCTATATCTCAAGGGGAGTGGATACAGGCGACGCTCTTCTCACCAATGAGGTCGATGACTACAAGGAGGATTTCATCATAGTCGGAAGCCCCTGCGACAATCCGGCAGCAGCAGAATTGTTCAGGGATGAGATAGAGGATAAAGGCACATGCGAGATATTTCCCGAAGGGGAAGGGGTGCTGAAACTTCAGGCCGTAACCAACAATGACATCATATTCTACATAGGAGGCAATACTGCTGATGACACAAGAAGGGCCGCTGAAGTCATGAAATACCCCAATCAGCATGATCTGGACACTACAGAGGTCAGGGTCACAGGAACAGTGGGCAGCCCCCAGACAAGGATAATTGAATGATTGATGCTGATTGGCTTTTTCACGCAGGCACTGGAGGTTAAGGAGTGTTTCATAATGGAATGCAAAAAAGAGCAGAATCTGGAATCATGCCCCTGCACCTATCCCGGCTGCCCCAGGAAAGGCATCTGCTGCGAGTGCATAAAACACCACCTTGAGAATGATGAGCTGCCGGCCTGCTGCTTCTCTCCTGAGGCAGAAAAGACTTATGACCGGAGCTTTGGGAAGTTTGCTGAGGATAAAGGCATTTGAAATATTCTTTTTGCGGCTTCTAGTGCTGACGCACCGGAGCCCAATAGCCCTGGGCGGATTCTCACCAAGGGTCTTCTTCCTTGACCCGGCCGTCTAGTGGGGTGCCCCTCCCTCCGGTCGGAAACCCCACGATCAAACATTATGCGGGGAGGAGGATTCTCACCAAGGGTCTTCTTCCTTGACCCGGCCGTCCGGTGGGGCGTAACTCACTTCGTTCGTTAGCCCCACGACCAATAGCCCTGGGCGGATTCGAACCGCCGTCACAGCTTCCAAAGAGCTGTATCCTTGACCACTAGACTACAGGGCTGTGAAATGCCTGCAGTTTCTTCACAGGCTTTTTGTAAGGCAGTGAAGGCTCATTTATAAAAATATCCTTTAAAAACCGCATAATTGCCATAAGCCCCCTTAAAAACAAAAACTATTTATATTCCTGCAGGATAATATGCTCTCCTCCACAAATGAGACTGATACAAATGAAAAAAACGTTTATTTTTGGGTTGGTCCTGCTGTTAGCCATAGGCATTATTGGGTGCAGTGAGGAATCCACAGTGATCAGCCCTCAATCTGAGGATGGCAGCGGTGATGAAAGCGGCAGTGCGGAAGACGCCGGATCCCAATCAGCAGATGAGGGGGGAGAGGATGACTTGTCAGAAGATAAGAACCAGGGGATTGATCTTCACCTAAAAAAGATATCATGGTCCACCATCTACCCCGGCTCAGGGGAGGAAGTGGAAGTCAAGCTTATCATCGACAACACAGGAGAAAAACCTGTGGAAAGCTTTGACTACAAGATAAAGATCACCAAGGACGGAACATTATGGGAAGAGGAGACAAAAACATACAGTAAATCCCTCTCTCCGGGCAGTACAGTCAAGATAGAGGAAGAGTACGTATTCACAGGCGCAGGTGAATATGAGGTTGAGGGGCATATAGACCCTGAAAATAAGCTAAATGAGGCTGAAAGGCTGAACAATGTCCAGCTCACAGACCACAAGGCGACTGTGAGGGAAGGAAGCGGTACTGGCTCTGAAAGCACGTCGTCCGCCAGTTCAGACAGTTCATCTGAAGGGGATTGTGTGGATACTGACGGGGGGATCGATGAGAGTGTGAAGGGGCAGTGCGATGATGGGGTCACAACATTCGGAATAAACGATTACTGCAGCGATTCCACAACCCTTGTCGAATTCTCCTGCGGTGATGACAATGAATGCCTCACACAGGAGATCACATGCGATCAGGGATGCCATGAAGGGACATGCATCTGAGGATGGTATCTGAGCGGAGATTCCATATCCGGCTGTTTGCTGTTTGAGCTGACCAGATTTAAACTGTTGGCTGATGGAGACATAACCCCCCCAATAACTCACTTCTAAGCGTTTTAGGGTGCTGAAACGCAAAATATTTAAATGCTCTCGTATATTGAATGCTTAAAAATGGGTGAGACTGTAATAAGGACAGATGTAGATAAGCTTATAGACTTGGTCAAGGAAAAGAAGGAGATTTCTGTTGATGATGCTGCAAAAGAACTGGGCATCTCCTCAAAGGTTGTTGAATCCCTGGGTGATGTGCTTGAGGAGGAAGGGCTTCTGCATATGAAGTACAAATTCACCACCCCTTATCTGGAGTATGAGGCCCCAAAAGGCAAAGGCGATCTCCCTAAAAAGGAGGAAGAGAAGCTTTTTATTGAGGAAGAGCTGGATATGAAAAGAAGGTTCTTCTCAAAGGCCAAGGAGAGGGGAATCAATGATGAGAAGGCCAAAGAGCTCTGGAAGAGCTATGTTTCACAGCACAAAGACCACATAAAAAAGCAGTTCTTTCAGGAGGCGGAAAAGAAAGGATACACCCCCAAAGAGATAGAGAGCATGTGGCAAAAATTTGAGGACCAATTATGAATGATGACAGATGATTAATGAATGATACATGATTAATATATGATTAAATAATCGATCATGAACACTGCTGTAATACAGCAATGAAACGCACCAATGAAACATGACTGGCAGGGCACGTGATAACACACAAACATGATAACACACAATAAAGGTTTGAATGAGCAGGTAAAAAAGATAAAAAAAATGATCGGAGCCAAAAATGGACATGGATGATTTTCTGGACCAGGAGACCGGCACCACAGGAGGGGGAAAGGAGCAGGAGTCTAAGCAGGAGTCTAAGCAGGAGCCGAAGCAGGAGGGCTCTGAGGAGGGATCATCAGGTGATTCTGCAGGCACCGGTCCAATGGAAAAAAAAGAGAGCCATGAAAGCGGGGCAGGCAAAAGTGAGGCCGGCACTGGCGGCTCAGGAGGAGGGGATATACTGCCTGATTCTGCTGATGATATGCTGGATGAAGCCGCAGGAAAAGAAGGAACTTCAGGAGCAGGGGGGAGCGGAACCGGAGAAGAAGTGAGCAAGGAGAAGGGGAAGTCAGGCGCAGAAGGGAAACAAGAATCCGCTTCAGGAGGGAGCAGCCCTAAAAACATTGCAGAGGAAGATGACATAGACACGCTCATAAATCAAGCCAATAAGATGATATCAAAAGGGGACTTTGAAGGGGCGAGAAAAGCGTACCTTCGCATAAAGGAGCTGAAGCATGAGATGCCCAAAAAGGTCGCGGAGAATGAGAAGAAGATAAACAGCGGCCTGGCGGACCTCAATGAGAAGATGCTCCACAGCATGGATCAGACGCTCACTTCGGAGTTCGACAGGAAGTTCAACAGGATAAAATCCCTCATTGATGAGGCTTATTCCAACATAAGCGGGGAGGAGATAGCCGGCAGGAAAGAGCTTGACAAGACCGAAGAGGCGTACAGGAAGATAAAGAACCTCTACTCATCACTTCCTGAAGGTTTTGTCGAGAAGAAAGTGATGGTGCAGGACCAGATGCTCAAGCTTTACAGGATAATAATCAGGAACAAGAAAAGGATAATCTCGCAGGAATTCAAGGAAAAATCAGACAGGATACTCGGCCTCATGAAACAGATAGCGGACAGCATAAGCAATAAGGATTTCAGTAACGCCTCAAAACTGTTCACACAGGCCACCCAGCTGTACAAGCAGCTCCCAAAGGGCTTCCTGAAGGAAAAGACGGATCTCCAGAGCAGGATACTGGACATATACCAGAAGCTGGTGATGGGAAGAGAGAACATAATGGAGGACGAGTTCGAGAAGAGGTCAGGGGAGATAAAGAACCTCCTCAGCAAGGCATACTCCCTCGTCAAACAGGGCCGGCTGGAGGATGCTGAAGAACAGTACAAAAAGATTTCAGAGATATACTCACAGCTGCCTGAGGGGTATATGGCGGAGAAAGCTGACATTGAAGTGGAGATGATGGAGCTCCACCATATCATAACCCTCAGAAGGGACAAAGAGCTCATGGAGAAATCAAAAGCCAAGCTGAATGAGATAGAGATGCTCCTGAAGACCGCAAAGAACTATATGGCGAACAGTGAATATGATCTCGCTAAGGAGGTATACGAGGAGATAATCGATGAATACAACAGGATGCCCAAGGGATTCTTCGAGCAGAAAACAAAAGTGCAGGATGAGATCATCAGGCTTTACAGGGACATACTGTCCAAATCCCCTGAGACAGTGATACAGGAAACTCAGGGTGAAGGCAAGGAAAAATACGACGAGCTACTCAAGCTCCTTGTGGACATCCACACCCACACAAGGAAAAAGGAGTTCAGCGAGATAAAGAACAAGTACCTCGCCGCATACAGGCTCTATCATGAACTGCCGCTCTCATTGATAGAGAAGAAAAAAGACATATACAGGGAGATATACAAGATCTACGAGGAGCTCAGGCTTCTCACATCGCTTGACAAGCTGGCTGAACACGCCCAGAAAAAGGAATATGATAAGATGAGCAGGCTGCTTGACAGCATGGCAAGGGAATACAGCGTGCTCTCAAAGAAATACCCGCAGGACATAGAGCTGTTCAGATATATACAGTCAAAGAGTCTTGTCTATCTCGACATGCTGAAGAAAAGAAAGGAAGGCGCTGAGGAAAAGACAGGCCATGCTGTGAGGAAAAGGATTGAGGGTATGGCCGGAAAGAGGGATAAGATGGGTGATGATATGCCTCAGCAGGACACTCCTGCGGAAGAATCGCATGAAAATGCCAGTGCAGGAGGCCGGAAAGGCGAAGCACAGGAACGTTCCGCAAAGCCCCCTGGGGGCAGTGCTGGAGGGGAGGCCGGCAGCAAGGGCCTGGCCTCAGGCGCGAGGGGCTATCTTGAGTCAAAGTACAGGCAAAGCAGCAGAGGCGAAGGGCCCTCAGGAAAAAGTTAGCTTCTGCGGCCTAGGCCATCCACAAAAAATCCCTGTTTTAAAAGTTGATGATCCTGATACAGGATCCGAAAAAAAAGAGGTGAATCATGCCTGATGAGAAGGTGCTGGATAAGTATGAGGTCAAGCTGGGTACGCTCGTGACAGAGATATCTGTGCTTCTCGGGGAGGGGGATTTCGTCCCGAGATATCACCTGTCCATATCGAACATAAGCAGGAGCACGAAGATACTTCTTGAGAAGATAAGGAAGGAATTCATATCACAGGTGACGATAAGCCCTGCTGAATACACTGGCGAGGAGAGCATAGACTTCATAAAGAAGAAATTTGAGAAGGAGATAAAGATACTTCTCGGCAAGTACATAACCAACCTGAACAAGGAGACTGAGGACACCCTCATAAATTATATCATAAGGCAGAATCTCGGCCTAGGGGACATAGAGATACTTCTCAAGGACGCTAACCTCGAGGAGATTGTGATAAACAATGCGAAAGAGCCGGTATGGGTCTATCACAGGAAGCACGGCTGGCTGAAGACCAACATATTCATGGCTGATGAGGCCAAGATAAGGCATTATTCCACCATGATCGGAAGGGATGTAGGCAAGGAGATAACCGTCCTTAACCCTCTCATGGACGCCCACCTCACGACAGGGGACAGGGTAAATGCCACTCTCAATCCCATCAGTGATTTCGGCAATACCATAACCATAAGAAAATTCGCTGAAAAGCCGTGGACCATAACAGATTTCATAAACTCAGGCACAGTATCATTCAGCGCCGCGGCCCTGCTCTGGCTCGGCATACAGAACGAGCTTTCCACTCTCATAGCAGGGGGCACCGGTTCAGGAAAGACATCAACGCTCAATGTGATATCCAACTTTTTCCCGCCCAACCAGAGGATAATCTCTATAGAGGATACGAGGGAGATAACACTGCCCAAACAGCTTCACTGGGTCCCTATGGCCACCAGACTGCCCAATCCTGAGGGTAAGGGTGGTGTGAGCATGCTTGATCTTGTGGTCAATTCCCTCAGGCAGAGGCCTGACAGGATACTGGTGGGTGAGATAAGGAGGCAGCGCGAGGCGGAAGTGCTTTTCGAGGCGATGCATACAGGCCACTCGGTCTATGCCACTATCCACGCCAACAATGCCGCAGAGACGATAGACAGGCTGACGAACCCGCCGATAAACATACCCAAAAAGGTGGTTTCAGCCCTCAACCTGCTGCTGGTCCAGAACAGGAACAGGAGGACGGGCAGGAGAAGGACCCTGCAGATCGCTGAGATGGACAATAGCGGGGACCCCAATGTGGTGCTCCAGCTTGATGTCACTGCTGACAAGCTTAAGAAGCTTAAGGACCCCAAAAGGGTTTTCGACACAATAAATCTCTATACAGGCATGAGCAATGATGAGATAAAGAAGGATATTGCAGAAAAGATTGAAGTCCTCAAGGAACTGGTCAAGAAGGATATAAATGACGTAAACCAGATAGGCCTTGTGATGGCGAAGTATTACACAGGCAGGCTTGACCTGAAGAACCTGAGCAAGGCGATTTGATTCACTCCGAGGAGGGTGGTTGTTATCAGACTGATACATCTGTATGTTAAAAAATTTCCGGAGCTTAAGAGGAAGCTTAAGACAGCCCACATAGACCAGTCGCCGGAGGTTTTTGTCAAGAAGGCGCTGAAATCGGCGCTTACGCTCTCCATGCTGCTCGCTGTTGTGATGTTCTTTTTCCTCAGCTCTTTTGAGAAGCCGTTATGGCATCTTGCTTACCTTTTCCCCCTGCTTTTCCTGGTGTTCTTCTGGTTCATGAGCCACACCCCTGATGTGCATATAAGGAGGAGGCAGAAGGACATAGAGAAGGACATACTCTTCGCAGGAAGGTTCATACTCGTGAAGATAGAATCAGGGGAGCCTTTCTTCAATGCGCTCACTGACGCCTCGAAGGCGAGGGGCGCTTCAGCCAAGTATTTCAAGGAGATAGTCGATGAGGTCAATCTCGGGACGCCCATAGAGAAGGCCCTTGACAACGCGATCGAATACTCGCCGTCAGAGAATTTCAGGAGGGTGCTCATGCAGGTGAACAACGCCCTCAAGACAGGCATTGACGTCGCCGGAACCTTAAGGAACATACTCAAGCAGATAGCAGAGGAGCAGATAATAGAGATAAAGGAATACGGCAAGAAGCTCAACTCCATAGCCATGTTCTACCTGCTGATAGGTGTTGTAGTGCCTGCTCTCGGCGTCACGATGTTCATAGTGGTTTCAAGCTTCTTTTCACTCCAGATAAAGTTCAGGTACCTGCTTTTCGTGGCTTTCCTGCTTATGTTCCTCCAGTTCATATTCATATCAATGTTCAAGTCAATAAGGCCCATGGTGGAAATATAGGGCCGGAAAGTATATCATGCGCGCATCGTCCGGGCGCGTAAGGTTTCCGGACATGATCATAGCAAGAGAGCGGACAAGACAAAATGGCATTCAAGAACATAATCTCGCTTGAGGAATGGGGCAGGGCGCTCGTGCCTGAGAAGTTCAGGCCCCACATCAGCGAGTACCTCCTCAAGGCGGGCATAAAGCAGGTCAATTACAGGTTCTTCGGGGCCCTGTTCTTCATAACACTCGCCATAGCGATAGGGATCTATTTCGCTTTCGTGTACAGCTTCCTGAGCTCGCGCGCGACAGACATGATAGGGACTCTGGTCAACCTGGGGCTGGGCTCTTTCATATTCCTTTTTGTGAGCATGACCGCATTGTCATTCCTTGTGATGTTCGCGGTCTATTTCTACATAGACCTCATGATATACCAGAGGACCAAGGAGATAGAGCGCATACTTCCTGAATTCCTGCAGTACGTGGCCAGCAACCTCAAGGGGGGCATGTCATTCGACAGGGCGTTATGGTCCGCCATAAAGCCGCGGTTCGGTGTGCTCTCAACAGAGATAGAGATAGCGGCAAAGAGGGTCATGACAGGAGAGGATGTCGATGTGGCATTGAAGGAATTCACCCAGATGTATGACTCCCCTATGCTGAGGAGATCCTTCGACCTCATCATAGAGGGCATGAGAGGAGGGGGGAGAGTCGTATATCTCATAGACAAGGTCATAGAGAACATAAACGAGAGCCAGACACTGAAGAAAGAGATGGCTGCGTCCGTGACATCCTATGTCATATTCATATCATTCATAGTGATATTCGTGGCTCCGGCATTGTTCGCGCTCTCATACCAGCTGCTCATCATAGTCAACAGCTTCGCGGGCAAGATAGGCGATACTGCAGGGGCCAACCTGCCCATATCATTCTCAAATGTGTCCATAAATCCTGATGATTTCAGCAACTTCTCGTTCATGGCCATAGGTATAATATCCACCTTCTCCTCGATGATAGTCTCAATAATAAGGAGGGGCGACATAAAGGGGGGCCTGAAATTCGTGCCGGTATTTCTGGTCCTGGCCATCCTGGATTATCATGTGTTCATGAAAATACTTGAGGGCGCGTTCTCTTTCCTGGTGTGAACTCCCATGAACGGCCACCACCAAACGAGGACGCCATAAATTATTTATACTCCGTCGGGGTTCTTCACTTTTTAGCATGGTAAGGGGGAAAGGAGACAGAAAACGGCTAAGGGACAGGCTGTCAGGCGGAACGGGCTTCAGGGGAAGGTCCATAATCTCCATAAATGATCTCAGTAAAGAGGACATAATAAATATCCTTGAGACAGCAAGGAAGATCGAGAGCATGGCCTACTCAAGGAAAAGGGATCTCCTGAATAACCATGTCCTCGCAACATTATTCTTTGAGCCCAGCACAAGGACAAGATTCAGCTTTGAGAGCGCGATGAACAGGCTCGGCGGAAGAGTGCTCGGATTCACCGACCCGCACACGACATCATTCGCAAAGGGCGAGACACTTTACGACAGCATCAAGATGCTGGAGAACTATGTTGATGTCATAGCCATGAGGCACCCTGTCGAGGGATCCGCAAGGCTCGCTTCAGAGGCGTCCAGCGTCCCTGTGATAAACGGCGGAGACGGGGCCAACCAGCACCCCACCCAGACACTGCTTGACCTCTACACCATAAAGAAGACGCAGGACAGCATAAGCGGCCTTAATATAGCTCTGGTGGGCGATTTGAAGTACGGCAGGACAGTGCATTCCCTGGCCGTAGCGCTGAGCCATTTCGGGTGCAGGCTATTCTTTGTCGCTCCTGAATCACTGAGCATGCCGAAGGCCTACCTTGACTTCCTGAACAGCAGGGGCATAGAGTATTCAGAGCATGAGCGCATCGAGGAGGTCATAGATGATGTCGATATACTCTACTCCACAAGGATACAGAAGGAGAGATTCCCTGACCCGCAGGAATACCAGAAGGTCAAGGACGTATATATACTGAGGAAATCCATGCTTAGCGGGGTGAGGCAGAACCTCAGGATCATGCATCCTCTGCCTAGGGTGAATGAGATACATCCTGACGTGGATGAGACCCCTTACGCGCATTACTTCCAGCAGGCCGCAAACGGCATACCGGTTAGGCAGGCGCTCCTCTGCCTCGTCTTAGGTGTCTTGAAATGAAACCGCAAAACCCTGAAAGAAAGACCAGCGACAGGCCCTACAAGGTCTACAGGATAGAGGAAGGCATAGTCATAGACCATATCCCTGCCAAGAAGGCTATAGACGTGCTGAATGTTCTCGGAGCCGTTGAGGGCGATACAGTAGTCACTCTCGGGACGAATCTTGAGAGCGGCCAGATGGGGAAGAAGGATGTGGTCAAGATAGAGAACAAGGAGCTGTCCATGGATGAGCTGATGAGGATAGCCCTCATAGCGCCGAAAGCCACGCTGAACATAATAAAGAACGGCGAGAGGGCCGAGAAAGTGAGCATAAAGACTCCGGCCATGTTCGAGGGTGTGATAAGATGCCCTAACCCGAACTGCATCACAAGACACCAGCCAGTGGAGAGCAAGTTTGTGACTCTGGAGGAAGAGCCACTGAAGGCCAAATGCCATTTCTGCGAAAGGGTTTATGGAAGGGAGGATGTTGAGTTGGTTTGAGTCATCCTGGTATCCTGATTGTTCTCCTGCAATAAAACTTCTTAACCCCCAACCTTTAAATATCCTAAGCCATATCACACGCCCACAATGCTCTACGAACCGAGAGAGGACAGCCATCTCCTCGCGAAGCATGTGAGGAAGCATGCCGAAGGCCTTGTGCTGGACATGGGTACAGGATCGGGCATCCAGGCCACAACAGCAGCAAGGAAGAGGAAAGTAAGCAAGGTCATCGCTG
>JAWOBY010000040.1:0-3087 GCA_046484055.1 Candidatus Woesearchaeota archaeon
TTCTCTTTTTCTCTGTTTTTTTTGCTTCCTTGTTCAGCAACCTTTTTATAGCTCTCCCGCAGGGCAGGAGATATGAAAGCCCTTCTCAAGCTAAAGAAACAGGCTTACAGGCACAGGACAGCCCTCTACTTCCTCATGCCTGTCTGGCTCTTCCTCTTCTTCAGGGTCCTTCTGCCTTTCCTGCTCTACAATAACCTGCACATCCAGGACATGATAGGCCATTACTTCTCCGCATGGTTCACAAAGGAACACTGTTTCCCCCAGCTCGTGTGCTGGAATCCATTCCATTACTTCGGCTTCGTGCAGAACCAGTTCTATCCCCCTCTCTACACGATACTGACAGCGCTTCTGGGCTTCCTGATGCCTCTCAAAGCCGCTTTCAAGCTCGTGCTGGCAGCATCGCTCCTGGCAACGCCCCTGTCCTTCTATTATTTCTGCAGGAAGATGGGCTTTGATGGGATCAAGGCAGGGGCGGGGATGCTGGGGATGGTGAGCGCGATGTTCTTCATGGAAAGCTATTCGGGCGGAACAATCGGCTCAACATTCAATGCGGGCCTTGTGACAACTGCACTGTCGCTCCCATTGCTGTTCTTCTATCTGGGGAAACTGCAGGAATCGCTGAAGACAGGCAGGTATCTATGGCCCTCTGTCCTCATGGCGCTTGTGGTCCTGAGCCATGCATTCACTGCTGTGATAGCGGCGATCATTTCATTGTGTTTCCTGCTTGCCAGCATCAACAGGAAAAAGGCGGTATTTTATGCGAAACATGCAGTTCTCACTTTTCTTTTGTGCTCTTTCTGGCTGATTCCCTTGCTCTCCAGTCTGGGCTATTCAGGCACGATACATATCGGGCCGAAGATGAGCATATGGTGGCTTTTTTACATGATATTATTCGGATTTGTTGTTGTTTCCCTGTTCTATTCAAGGAATATCAAAGGGGTTTCTCTTGGTCTGCTGGTCATCCTCGCAATATTCATCCTGGGCAATTTTGCGGGACTGCTTGCGGGTCTGCCCTTCCATTTCTACAGGATGAAACTGTTCATTATTCTCCTGATGATTGTTGTGGGGGTGAATGTGCTGAGCAGAAAAGCGGGCTATATTATTGCTTCTGCTGTATTTGTACTGCTGATAGTATCCAATATGTCAAACATTTATCCTGAAGGCCTGCAGGATATTGAGGTGAATGATTTCGGGAAGGTTGACGGCAGGATACTCGTGCTGAATCATCCTGATATGGAGATAGGATGGCACACCCTGCCTTACAGGATATCGATTGAGACAGGGAATGAGATAGTGAAAGGGCTTTTCATAGACTCCGCATCGCTGGGCTTTCTCGCAGGAGATTTTGCGAAGATGATAGACCCTGAAACATACATAATGTACAATGACCAGTATCCGATGTATCCTTATGAGAAGAATAAGTCATTGATTTCAAGGCAGTTCGACATTCTTAATATAAACTATATTGTTGCGCAGAACCTTTCTTTCGGGAAGAGGATGGACAAGGTTTATGAGGATTATCATCTCTATAAGGTCGGTGATTCATCACTGGCTGAGGTGCTTGATCACAGGCCTGTTGTTGTGAAAGAGGATTTTGAGGAAGAGGCGATAAGATGGTTCTTTGAGGATGCCGGCAAAGTGCTTGTTGAGGAGGAGGTGCCTGACTATACCGGTACAGGCAATGAGAGCATTGAGATCCTTGAGAGAGGCCACGACAGGATAAGGTTCAGGGTGGATTCAGACAGGCCTGTGCCTGTATACATAAAGATGAGCTATCATCCGGGCTGGAAGGCATATGTGGATGGAGAAGAGGCCAGGATATACAGGGCCTCGCCGGGCTTCATGCTGGTTTATGGGGAAGGGAATCTTGTCCTGGAATTCAGCTGATGCACAAATGATGCAAGGTTGTGTCAAGTATTGTGTATTTGTGCCATTGAGCCCTATGCTCGGCTTTTTTTTTCAAAAGCCTCGCATGCGCCGGGCTCGGCTCATGCCCTTGTTATTGAAGGGCCTGCTTCCCCGTAGGGGGCTTCCCCCGCGACGGCCTTGTATGGTCATCTTAACGAGCCTCGCGGTATTGGCGCCAACGGCCTCAATGGCACTTAACTTGACAGCACCATGATGCACAAATATTTTTAAATTGTGTTGTTTGAGCGCGTAAAATGGCCAGGTGGATAAAAAAAGAGAATGTGAAATGGCTTGTCTTATTCTTTATCCTTGCGCTTGGATTGAGGCTTTTCTTCGCTTTCGCTTACGAGCCTGCGAACTGCACCATGGATGCCCATAATTACATGAACATGAATTTTGATCTTCTGGAAGGCAGGATCGATATGCGCACGAGAGCCACAACCTTCATCGCGGCCCCGATGATGGTTGTCATATCATGGCTGGGGTTCTCTGCACTCATGTCGACAGTGATATCCCTGATGATAATCTCCTCGCTGATACTCATACCCCTATGGATGATAGCGGAACACCTGAACATAAGCCCTAAACTTGCGGCTGTGTTCTTCATATTCTCAACGCTTGACATCGGTTTCACACTGCCTAACGGGCATCTATCCTCAGAATTCGGGATGCTCGCCCTGGCGATATATTTCCTGCTCATCCTGAAAGGATATTACAGGACAGCGCCTTTTGTGCTTTTCATACCCTTCATATCCCACAAAAGCTCACCGCTCATCATGGTCCTGCTGATGGCATTCATGGGAGTGTTCTCGCTTGTGAAACACAGGAGAATGCTCAAAAAAGGTCTGAAGGCATGGCTCCTGAATGAGGATGTCAGGAAATGGCTGTTATGGAGCTGCATGGTCGTGTTCGTGTTCTTCCTGATAAAATTCGTGCTGATGAACCCCAATCTGATGAGCAATAATCAGACGGTCTTTTCGACAAATTATGCTGAAGTGAGCAGAAATACGGTGAGGGTTAGGCCAGTGGAATATCTGGACACAGTGGGAAGCTCCCTGGCTCTTCTGGTAGTGTTCGGCTTCCTTGAATATTACAGGAGGAACAAGGATTCGATAGCGATGCAGTCGTGGCTTTATATCACACAGGCATTCGCTTTCCTCCCTCTTTTCACTCTCGCTG
>JAWOBY010000013.1:0-4620 GCA_046484055.1 Candidatus Woesearchaeota archaeon
TTCAGCGCCGCATGGCCCAGTTCATCATCGCCCACGCGCGAAAGCAGAAAACCTCTTTCGCCAAAACAATTGCACCGAAATGCCAGATTCGAGGGTGTTCCTCCCAGCACTTTACCATCAGGTAAAATATCCCATACAACTTCTCCGAATGCAACTATTTTTTTTGCCATTTATCTTTTTTTGCGCTGCAAAAATAGCGATTAATCGAAAATGATTCAAATTTCAACAGGTTGCATTCTGTTTAAAAAACTTAATGAAACTTAACCTACTTATATTTTGATGAGTATCTCAAGCCTCATGGGAGAAAAAGGAAAAAACAAAGAATAAAAATGTTTCTGAATGTTGAGCTTGCTGGCATAATAAAATTTATAAATGTTCTGTGTCCTCCAATATGGAAATGGCACAAAAACAGAAGAGAGATAAGAAACCAGATGAAGCATATTGTTCTTCCTGCGGCGAAATCATAAAAAAAGAGGCGGAGATTTGCCCTAAGTGTGGTGTTCGCCAAAAGAGCCATCATTCATCTCATACAGGAGAGAAGGATAAGATTGCTGCTGGACTTTTAGGAATCTTACTTGGAGGAATAGGCGCGCATAAGTTCTATTTGGGAAATGTTGGGATGGGGATATTATATCTATGTTTATCTTGGACATTTATTCCTGCGATCCTCGGTTTAATTGAAGGAATTATATACCTAACCATGAGTGATTCAGAGTTTAAGAAAAAATATGGATAACTTTTTATTCTAATTGCTTTTCATCCACCATATGGATAATTCATTAATTTTTGGGGAATTAGAGAGAGGAATTAAAGAAACATCTAAATATCTTTTGTCCCATCATAAAAAAGAGGATTACTACAAATGCTATATCCTCAAATTTAAAGAGCATCAGGTTGCAATATGTTCACGTTGTCTAGGCATATATGTGGGGATTATGATCGGAGCTGGATTGTTCTATCTTCAAGCATTTAGTAAGGATGTTTACTATATCTCAATTATTATTTTTCCTTTTTTTACCCTTTTTGACTGGTCAATCTCAGCTTTTACAGCATACAAAGGCAACAACTATTTCAGGACATTTTTTGGGATTCTTTTAGGAATTGCTTATGCTTTTGGAATCATTATCTTTTTCAAAACCTTTCCTAATCTGATTGTTATCTCTATTGGTGCTTTTTATATAATAATCACATCACTATTGATTCTAGAAATATCAAGAAGAAAATAAAAAATAAAAAATTTCTAAATTTTGAGCTTGGCGCCGTACTTGCCTATAACTGGAAGAGGTTTTCGCTCCCCTTTGACAGCATACACTATTCCAATCACCGCCCATATCATGGGGATAAAGAAACCTATCCAACCTATTACAGCAAAAATTCCAAGTGTTATCACGCTTAAAATAAAATAAACTATTCCATATACCAAAGGAAATATGATTCCTGCAATAAGCAATACTAACGCCTGTTGTGTATGAAACTTTGCAAATGAGTTCTTCTTCATCTTTTCATCCGCAAAGTACCATATTATCCCTATCAGGATGTAGGCAAGAGCACTGCATGCTTTTCCTTCTTCCACTTCATTCGCCATCTTACCACCTCTTATTTATTTCTAATCTCCAGATTATTGGATTGTTGCCATTAACTGACCTGATACACTATGGACTAAATCGCTTTCTTCTGTAGTGTAAGATATTGTTATTCCTTCACTGGCCTTTTCACCAGCCTTATATCCGGAACAGCTTGCTTTTATCTCTAGTGTTTCCCCTTCAGGCCATGCACCCGAGCTTGAGGATGTACAGCTTGAATCAGGTCCAAACTCAACATTATTAACAACAACATCCTCTCCTAAATCATTGGTGAGAGTTAAGGATAATCCGTTTTCTGTAGCTTGAAAGTCAGTGCATGTCCCCACTCCTGAGCCAAACAAACATTTATCTGGCAGGAGTTTTTGTGGGCTTAATACTCCAAAATATGCAAGAGCCCCCACTCCCATTAGGATAACAGAAATGGCAAGAAGAATTCCACCTAATACAATGCCCGCTATTGCCATTCCTTTTCCTCCAATAGTGGGGTCTTTTGAAATCTTTACAAGTGCTATTATTCCAAAGACTATTGCCAGGATGACAATCAACCAGCCAAGAATAGGCACCCATCCAAGAATAAATGATAAGATTCCAAAGACTAAAGATGCTATTGCCAAACCTGATGTTTTTCCCGCCACTTAATCACCTTCTTATGTTTTTATATATGCATTTTTTTCTTCTATATAAATTTTGCTCCAAAAAACACCTCAAACCCCCCATACAGGGTTGTTTTTCCTTTTTATCCTTGCGATCTCCTTTATGGCCTCTTTAGCCATCTTACCCCCTCATTTATGTTTATTGTTTAATCTCCGGGTTGTTGGATTGTTGCCATTAACTGGTCAAAGTTCTAATATACATACTAAACCCTATCCGGAGAACAAAAATCACAAAAGAAATCCCTCCCAGTATAACACCAGTTATTGCCATTACCATTCCTTTAATGGGCGAGGATGGGCCTTTTGATATTTTTACTATGGCTATTATTCCAAACACTATTGCCGGAATACCAATTATGATAGTCAACCAACCAAAAATGGGCATCCAGCTAAGAGTCAATGATATGATGCCCAACACCAAAGAAGCTCTCGCCAAATCTGATGTTTTTTCCGGCACATATTCACCTCTTATATTAAACATTTTATATATAGAAATCTTTTTTCTATATAAATCTTGTTTTAATCTAGCGGATCAAACCCCCCATACAGGGTTGTTTTTCCTTTTTATCCTTGCGATCTCCTTTATTGCCTCTGTCTCGTCATCTGTGAGGTACTGCTTAAGATCCTTGAGCTTCCTGAAATCATTCTCAGGCACTGCGCTGTACAGGATGCTTCCATCATCTATCTGCCTTCCGACAGTTACGCCGGGCATTGACACAGCAACCTGCTTTCCCTTGCCTGCGCTGCTCACATTCTCCTTCTCGTGCTGTATTGTCTTGACCTCTGTTATCTCCTTGCCGTCCTCGCTCATGAGAGGCATGCCTGTCTTTAATGTCCCTGCTGTGATATCAACACCCACAATAGCAGGGTTGCTCTGCCTGAATATATAGTTTCCCAGAACTTTTATCCTGCATGGCCTGACCAGCACGTCCAGCTTCATCTTCTCAATGTTCCTTGAGGCCTCACTGCTCCACTTCTCATAACTGTCTATTATGCTGTATATTATGTCATTGGTGATTATCTTCACGCTTGAGGGTATATGCACATCATCAGGCACAGATACATTGAAACCAAGTATGACACTGTGGAGGGGATTGTTCTCAAAGTTGCTCTCTGCATCTGCTATGTCCTTTTTTGTTATGTTTCCGAGCGAGGCTCTCATTATAGGTATCTCTTTCTCATTCAACAGCTTGAGCATTGCCTCAAGAGACCCTATGTTGTCAGCCTTTACCACAACACCATTCCTTTCTGTTTCCATAAGAACCTCAGCAACCTCCTCCTGCACTCTCTGCTTCAGCTCAGCCACATCCTCTTCACTGGCTGCTGCCATCACAGGCATTCCTGCAACTGACTTTTCAATCTCAGGAGCTGATATCTTGACCCCTGTTGCTGCTGTTGCCTTTTTCACAGAGACAAACCTTGACTTTTTCTCCCTCATCTCAGACAGGGGCGCTGGCTCAAATAATGCCCTTACCTTTGTGACAATCGGCTCATTCACGCCCCCTATGATTATTGTGTCATTCACCTTCAGGGTTCCGTCATATATTATCACATCAGCTGTCTTGCCAAGCCCTTTCTCATCCTTCATCTCCATTATGCTTCCCTTTGCAGGGCCTTCTGTGTCGCACTTGAGGCAGCCCTCAAGGAATCTCTGGGCAAGTCCTGTGACAACCATTATGAGCTCAGGCAGTCCCTCGCCTGTTTTTGCAGAGCAGGGAACAATAGCTATCTGTTTTGTGAAGTCATCAACCCTGTCAAACCTCTCTGCATTTATCTGGAAGTTGTCATGCAGCTGGCCGACTATCTCATAGAGCCTCTGGTCTATATGGGCCTTTGTGTCCTGGGACTGCTCCTGTATGTTCTGCAGGATCTGCTTCTCTGCAGGCCTCCAGCCTGGAGTGAGGTCTGTCTTATTGGCTGCAATGACAAAAGGTGTCTTGTTGGCCCTGAGTATCTCAATAGCCTCTATTGTCTGGGGCTTGAAACCCTCGTTTATGTCAATGACCAGAACCGCAATGTCAGCCAGTGTTCCCCCTCTCTTTCTCAGGCTGGTGAATGCTGCATGGCCTGGCGTGTCAATAAACAGCAGCCCTGGTATTGTGAGCTCCATTTTAAGGCTCTCAAGAAGGGGCCCGCACTTGTCCCTTATTGTCTCAAGAGGTATTATTGATGCTCCTATTGCCTGTGTTATGGCTCCTGCCTCTCCTGAAACAACAGAGGTGCCCCTGATTGAGTCAAGTATGCTTGACTTGCCATGGTCCACATGGCCCAAAACAGAGCAGATAGGGCTTCTTAGCATTCTGAACACCTGTTCTGGCTGAGATAGGGGCTGTTTTTAAAGGTTTTGATGTGATAGTTTATACATCATAACATCATATAAACCA
>JAWOBY010000064.1:0-2696 GCA_046484055.1 Candidatus Woesearchaeota archaeon
CCGCTTTCTTTACAGCCCTGATTATGTTCTCTGACTTCCCTGAAGTGGATATGCCAATGAAGATGTCTCCCTGCCTCCCTAATGATTCTATCTGGCGCTCAAAAATGCTATCAAAACCATAATCATTCCCCACTGAGGTCAGGATTGAGCTGTCAGTGGTGAGGGCTATGCATGGGAGGCCTTCCCTTTCCATCCTGAATCTTCCCACAAGCTCAGCTGCCATGTGCTGCGCGTCTGCTGCGGAGCCTCCATTTCCAGCAATGAGTATCTTGTTTCCTGCTTTAAGGCATTCCACAATAGATTCACCCATATTCTCGATATCTCCTGCAAGGGATTTAAGCTTCTCTTTCGCATTTATGCTTTCCTGAATCCGGCCATCTACGCCCATATTTATCCTCTCTCCTGCCCAGTACCACTGCTTTATGCTATCCTATTAATCACGATTTTATCATGTCCTTTATCTCGTGCATGCTTTTTGCAGTCCTGTCAACATATCTCCTGTCTTTATCATCTCCTGATGTGTAATCTGATTCAAGGAGTATTGTTCTTGTGCCCGCTTTCTTGCCGGCTTTGCAGTCATCCAGCTTGTCGCCTATGGTCCAGCTCTTGGCCATGTCAATGTTCAGCTCTTTCTTCGCCTTCTGCCAGAGCTGGAACCCGGGCTTCCTGCAGTCGCACCCCTCATCAGGATGATGGGGGCAGTAATAAATCCTGTCGAATGTTATGCCTTCCCTGCCATACATGTCCATGAGGTGCCTGTTGAATCTTTTCATGTCATCCAGGCTGTACTTTCCCCTTCCTATGCCTGATTGTCCGGTGATTATGACCAGGATATAACCCTTGCTTTTTAAATATTTCAGCGCATCCACACTCCCCTCAACAAACTCAAAATCTTCAGGCCGGAACACGTATCCCTTGTCCGCATTTAGTATCCCGTCCCTGTCAAGAAACACAGCTTTCCTCTTTCCGCTGCCGAAGCGTTCTGCAATCCTCTCCATTATCCCTGTGGTCGAGATCTTGTCCCCTCCCTCATCAGCTTCCCTGATCAGATGCAGCCTGCCCCCGACTTCCCTGACTGCCTGCGCCTCAACACAATCCTCCTCATACTCAGCGCCGTTGCAGTGCACATGAGGTTTTACAGCTTCTATAAATTTTATAGGTGTTGTCTCATCAAAGAGAACAACATAATCGACATCCTGCATTGCAGAGATGATGGCTGCCCTGTGCATCTCACCCATTATAGGCCCCCTCTCATCCTTGTACTGCCCGTAGGACCTGTCAGAGTTAAGGCCTATGACCAGCACATCACCCTGCTTCCTGGCCTCCTGTATGAGATAGATATGGCCCGAGTGTATCAGATCAAAGCTTCCGTTCAGTGTGACAATCTTTTTCTCTTCTTTCCTCAATGAAGATGCAATGCTGGATATCTCCCTGATGGGCCTGAGCTTATCCTGAAGATGTAGGAATCCATTTTTCATCGCTTCACTTTTCATTCTTTCTTCCTCGAGTTTATTATGATCTCCCCGATCAGCCCTATGGAGAATGTCTGTATGCCGACTATGATCAGAAGCACAGAGAGTATCAGAAGGGGCCTGTCCCCTATGCCCCGCCCCATGCACCATACCACCACAAGGTAAAGCCCTGCTATGAATCCTATAAGGGCAAGAAGTATCCCCACAGGGCCGAAGAGATGGAGCGGCCTTTCAGCGAACTTGTTGAGGAACTTTATTGTTATAAGATCAAGGAATCCTTTCATCAGTCTTGTCACCCCGTATTTGCTTTTTCCGTATTTTCTGGGCCTGTGCTTTACCTTTATCTCGCCCACCCTGAAGCCCATCCAGTGTGTGAGGGAGGGTATGTACCTGTGGAGCTCGCCATATATTCTGAGGCTCTTTACTACCTCTTTCCTGTATGCCTTGAACCCGCAGTTTGAGTCATGCACTTTCACACCGGTCATGAGCCTTGTGAGGAAGTTGAAGAATCTTGAGGGCATAGTCTTGGTGAGCGGATCGTGACGCCTGTATTTCCATCCATTGACAAGCTCATAGCCGCTCTCGATCTTTTTTATGAATCTGGGTATCTCTTTCGGATCATCCTGAAGGTCGCCGTCCATTGTCAGGACTATATCCCCCTTTGCCTCATGCCAGCCGGCCATGAGGGCAGCGGCCTTGCCGAAGTTCCTTTTGAACAGTACAGTCTTCAGTCTGCTGTCTTTTTTTTTGAGCCCTTTGATTATCCCTGGCGTGCTGTCTGTGCTGCCGTCGTCAACGAATATTATCTCATGGCTCTTATCCAGCTTTTTGAGTGTTCTCTTCAGCTGTTCATGCAGCGGTATGATATTCTCTTTCTCGTTATATACAGGTATGACTATGCTCAGGTCCATTGGCTCTCATTGGGCCGGTATTATTTAAAAATTTATTGTTCGCATCCATAACGGCCCCCATGAAGCGGGAGGATTATGTTATGGGCCAATACAGAAGGTAATAAAGGATATATGGGCGGTAAATAACAAAAACTCGCCGCTCGGAGCTGATGCAAATCCTTTCGGATTTGCAGGCCTTAAAATGCCCGCATTTTAAGTATCTCCGCCCTAAACGCTCAAAAATCATAGATTTTTGGCGTCCTAAAAATGCCTTGCATTTTTATGAGGTTCCAAAACCTGTTTTTGGAACTAAGAAAATACGAAGTATTTTCTG
>JAWOBY010000009.1:0-9495 GCA_046484055.1 Candidatus Woesearchaeota archaeon
TGTAGTCATAAGTTACATACGGCTGATTGTGGGGGTGTTTGTTCTTCCAGTTTTTGTTGGGGGTTCGCTTGTCGACTTCGGAATTGTCGTTGAACAGCATGTACTCGGGGTAATGTCTGGCGAAATCATCGGAGGGCATGCCGAGTTGCATGTAGATATAGGGGACACCATTATTGGCACGCATGGCTTTGCTCCACTTGGCGATGGTATCGTAAGGCTCAACAAGATGATTGAACTTACGAAAATGCTCATCGTCCCACCAGCCCTGCTCGGTGTCGTTGTGGTATTTGTCGGGCTCGAGGCGGAGAGCGACTTTTGTGTATTTGGTTAAACCGCTGTTATTTGCATGTTCGAGTTCCTCTATCAGCTTGGCGGAGTTGTTGACGTTTGGGAGACGGCTGATGTGGCTAACGCTCCAGCCGCAAAGTACCGGGAAATCATATACATTGGGAGAGGCGTTGTTGGCGACACGCATAGCCTGGCCATAACTCTCGAGGGCTTCGAAGGGTTCTGATGTATAGACATCGATATAGAAGGTGTCATCAGAAATATAAGTTTCATCTTCGTCGATCAGTCTGCCGATGGGGTCCTCGGCATAAAAGCTTGGTGAGCCATCCTGCAGGATCGCGTATTTACCGAATTCGGCGTTACCCAGTCCGCCCCAGACGGCTGTTTTGCGTTCTCCTTCGACGCGACCTGTGAGCATGAGGCTGTTTGCGCTGCGGCGGTTGATGCCTTTTTCCACGAGCGTCTTTTCTGAGCCGGCAGAGCCGTTGAGAGTGCGGGGATCTTTTATTTCCTTGCCGCCGAAAAGTTTCCCATCGGCAAGCGGAGTGCTTTCCATCAACCTTAAGCTGAAATAGTTGGGCATTCTTATGCCGAAACCGCATACCAGAGCGGGATTGTTTTCGTACAGTGCATAGGTGTACAATAAAGTGCCATAACTGTATCTGCCGCGGAAACCTAATTTGCCGGGGTTTTTCACCTCCAATGTAACTCGCTTACCGGTGCCGAGTGCATCGCTTATCTCCTCGGCGTGCATCTTAATAACCCTTCCGCGATTGTCGCGGCGTAACTGGAACCGTGCGTTTGAGAGTAAAAGTTCGCCGTTTTGCGCATCCTTGATTGAGAATGCGCCATCTTTATCGAATACAACGGAAACTATACCGTTGCTCAACCGGCCGTCCTCGTATGTGACGGGCTTTTCAGCAGTGTCAGCCAGAATGTGCGCGGATGTTAAAGATAAAACGGCACCAATTAAAATTATAGCAAACTTTTTAGACATAGATAATCCTTCCATAACAAATCGTTTCGGTTTAACTCGGATTTGCCCGGCATTGTTACAGTTCTTTGATGCGGACATTCCGATACCAGACACGTTTGGCTTCGTCCTGAAAGCTGATGTAGCCCTCGGCCGGGCGATCCTTCATCGCTGATTTACTGAGGTCCAGGTCGATGATCTGTTCGCCGTTGAGGACGACTTTCAACGTGTGGTCGATCAGATCGATCCTATATCGATTCCATTCGCCGGCCGGCTTCACCATGTTCTTGGACGGGGCGGCCGTCCTGATTACCCCGCCGCAATCGTGGGGCCCTACATTTTTAAAGGGGACAATCATCTGTAAACACTAAAAAGGCATATAAATAACAGGATTTGACCCCTCTCAAAATGCCACAGAAAAAAGCCAGGCCCCGCAAATGCATCAAGTGCCCCAAAAAGGCCTACCACAACAACCTCTGCAGGAAGCACTTCATTCAGCAGATAGAGGCCAGGGTGAAGAAGGAGATAAGGCAGAAGCAGCCCATAAGCAGGGATGACATCCTGATAATGACCGATCCGCTCTCCAGGCACCTTCTCAGGAAATCTCTTGGGGGGATGCCTGTGAGGACCGCCATAAGCGGAAAAAATCTGAGCAGAGAGGAGAAGGAAAGGTCAAAAAAGGTCCTGTTATGGACGCTTGATGATGAGATCATAGATTTCCTGATGTTCTTTTTTGGCGAGAGACCAGCTCCGCAGGAAAAGGGAAAGATGCATAAGGATAGGAAACGGGAAAATGATGAAGGGGCCGGTACAATAAGACCATTCAGGCAGGTCAAGGACGATGAGCTGGAGAAATACGCAGGAGCAGCAGGCATTAAATTTAAAAAGAAGAAGCGGAGCGCAAGGGAGGAGGAAATAAAAAAGGCCATAAACAGGATAGACAGGAAACATAAAGAGACAAGATACAGCCTGCTCAAAAGTGTTGAGGAGATGAAGGCGCTCAGGGAAAGCAGTGAAGATTGAGCGGAGTGAACACTGAGCGAAAAAAGAATAGAAATAAAGAATAAAAATGGATGGGGTGAGGCAATGGTTGATCTGGTCATCGCGGGAAGCATAGGGCTTGATGATATTGAGACCCCTTTCGGCAATGCAAAAAAGGTTCTGGGAGGATCGGGCATATACGCTGCGCATGCAGCAGCTTTCTTCGCAAAGCCCGGCCTTGTGTCCATAACAGGCACTGATTTCCCTGATGAGCATATAAGCCTGCTCACAGGAAAAGGGATAGGCCTTGAAGGCGTGGAGAGGAAAGGCAAGACACTCAGGTGGGAAGGATTCTATGAGTATGACATGAACGAGGCAGAGACCAGAAGGACAGAACTGAACAGCCTGCTTGACTTCAATCCCAAACTGCCGGAAAAGTACAGGAAAGCGAAGTATGTGTTCCTCGGCAACCTTGACCCTGTCGTCCAGATAAAAGTGATGGACCAGCTTGAGGATCCTGAACTCGTGGTCATGGACACCATGAACTTCTGGATAGAGAGCAAAAAGGAAGAGCTCCTCAACGCGATAAAAAAGGTTGATATCCTTGTACTCAATGATGCAGAGGCAAGGGAGCTCTTCGAGGAGGTGAATCTCGTAAAGGCCGCTGACAGGGTTCTTGATCTCGGCCCGAAGGCAGTTGTTATAAAGAAAGGGGAGCATGGCGCGCTTCTTTTCATGAGAGAGAACGGCGAAAGGAAGCACTTCTCTGCGCCCGGCTATCCGCTGGAGACAATAAAAGACCCCACTGGCTGCGGGGACTCATTCGGGGGAGGTATGATAGGGTGGCTGGCAAAGACAGGAGATACAAGCGAGGCCAACCTCAGGAAAGCGGTCATATACGGCTCGGTTCTCGCGAGCTTCAATGCAGAGGATTTCTCGCTTGAGAGGCAGAAGACACTGGCCATGGAAGAGATAGACAGGAGATTCCATGAGTTCAGGGGGATAAGGGAGTTCTGAAGGGCAGGGATCCGGCTCCCGCCTGGCCAGACAGGAACACCATTTAGTGGGAATAAGGGTATTCATGACATGCAGGCACTGCATTAAATCAATATGATCCATATCAATGATAAGGCAAGTGATACACCTATGTTCGCCTCAGACAAGACAGGAATGAAGGAAACGGAAAAAGGAAAATCAGTATTCGCAAAAAAAGAGATAGAAGAGGGCGAAAAGATACTCGAGTTCGAGAGGAACTTTGTGAAGCGGCAGACCAGGACAAGCATGCAGGTCGATGAGGGCCCCCATCAGGAATCGACCGACCCCGATGCAGCAGAGAACTTCCTCAACCATTCATGCGAGCCCAATGCCTACATAGATTTTGATGATTATGGCGGGCTTTCACTGAGGGCGCTGAGGCAGATAAACAAGGGAGAGGAGATAACATTCAATTTCCTGACAACAGAGTGGGAGCTTGCAGAGCCTTTTGACTGCCGTTGCGGCTCTCCGCGATGCTACGGCCGGATAAAAGGATTCAGATATCTCAGCAGGGAACAGAAGGAAAAGCTCAGGCCGCTGCTGTCTCCTTATCTTAAGAGGAGGATGAAGGTGCTGAAGGATCCCGCTGGCTCAGGTTGATTGATACTCAGGTTGATAGGTATGTTTCAAGAATCAAATTTTTCAGGGGGAGGCATGTTCTCAAACTCGCACAGCAAATCAAAGATGGGCCAGATACCGTTTGTGGCAATGATCTTTTTGAGAGCGTCCTCGCTTCCGGCTTCTCTCCTGATCATTGGGTCCTGAATGAAACTTTCATAGTCAATGATGTCCCTGCCGTGGAGAGTTATTTCTAATATCGTGTCCTGTTGGGTATAGTGCAGCACTTTGCCGAAAAGCGTCTCTGCTGTATGGCTTGAGTTGCTCCCTCTCAGCCAGCCAAAAACCTCGCCTATGATATCTTTGAAATGCCTGCCTGAAAGCTCATCGCTGTATGCATGTTTTGATACTGGCCGCATCATTGAGGCCCTTGACTGCATCATCCCTTCAGTGAATATCTTCTCCTTCAGGTCCTCAGTGTCTTTTATGCCGAGGCCGCCCAGTTTGTTTATGTTTCCGGCCATGTACTCGAATACTGCTGTTTCCAGAGGGATGAGAGTGGCTTTCTCGACCGCCTTGTAAAGAACATCAATGTTGAAGTGGGTTCTAGGCTCCTTATTGTGTGGTGTTCTGATGAAATCGCTGTAATGCTCGTCCAGGAAATCTATCACCTCATCCTGCATCGCATGGAAAAGCTCCTGGCTGCAGCCTCTTTCTGCTGAGAAAAACACGCTGTTGTATGGGGAGTGCCTGTCTGTATCGCAAAGCTCGACATAGATCCCTTCTTTCTTCATGATTGTGCAGCCCTGTTCCCTCTCTATCTCTGCCATATCATACTTTCCTGCCAGCATCTCTGTCAGATCCTTCTGGATATTGTTTCCTGTTTCTGTCCTTGAGCTTCCTTCTGCGCTCTCTGTGACAAGATAATCAACAGAAGCGTTTGTCCTGTAATCAACCTCATGCCTGAAGCCTTTGCCGTTTAAGAAAGAGGTTGCAGCATCGCAGATATTCTCGCAATCCTCTGAGAAAGGCTCGGTTGAATCAAAATCGATCCCCATTCGGTCCTCATAAATGCTTTTGCTTATGCCTCCTCTGCCAATTCCGGGCATTTCAAAATGGGCATTGTCCTTTGTCAGAAAAATATCAGAACAGGGGTATCCTGCGAATACGCCTTTGCCGAATTCCTTTATGAAGCCGCTCTCATGAGGATACTGCTCATCCTTTGTCTTTGTGGATTCATCAGGAATCAATATTCCGGATTCAAGCGCGTCTGTCCTGTTAGCTGAAGCATTCCTTGCTTCCATATATTCATCAAAGCTCGGCCCGAATTCCTGCCCCTGCGGTTCTTGTTCTGGCTTCATTTCTGATTAGGCAGATGGATCCAGACACTATATAAATGTTTTGTTTATAACTACTGGAGAGGGAAGATTTACTAAAGGCAGAAAAGGCTGACCTGTCAAAAATAGCCAATCAAAAACCTTTATAAATACACCTCCTACCGGCATTATCATGGCCAAAAAACAGGACAAAACAGAAGAGAACAAGACAAAACAGGATAATACGGGCAGCAGGCCCCGAGCAGCCGGGAAAAACGGAGCAGGCGGGAGAAACAGGACTGAAAAGAGGACTGAAAAGAAAAGCGGCGGTACGAATGCATCCGGCGCAGACAAGAAGGCCAGCTCCAGCGCAGGCGCGGATTCTGAAACAATAATACCCGACACCTCAATCATAATAGAAGGCCTTGTCTCAAAGAGGATAGATGAGAAAGAGATCAGCCCCAAAAGGATAATAATCCACGAGGCAGTTCTGGCAGAGCTCGAGAACCAGGCCAATCTCGGCAGGGAAACAGGATACATAGGCATCGAGGAGATAAAGAAGCTCAGGGACATGAGCTTAAAGCATAAATTCTCGGTCGAATACAAGGGCAAGAGACCTGATGAGTTCGAGATAAAGAGGGCCAAGGCAGGCGAGATAGACAACATAATAAGGACTCTGGCCAAAGAGGAGAAAGGCACGCTGATAACAGCTGATCGGGTTCAGGGCCTCATCGCACAGTCAAGAGGCATACCTGTCATAATAATAGAGTTCGAGAAAGAGGCAAGGAAGATAAGGCTGGAGGAATTCTTTGACAGCCAGACTATGTCCGTCCATCTCAGGGAGAACTCACTGCCTTCTGCAAAGAAAGGTTACCCCGGAAAATGGGATTTTGTCGAGGTCGGGAAAGAGGCTCAGAGCAGGGATGAGCTTAAGGAGATGGCCAAGGAGATCGTCGAGGAGGCGAACCTTCGCGAGGACGGTTTCGTCGAGATACAGAGGAAAGGATCAACAATAGTACAGCTCGGCAGTTACAGGATCGTCATAACAAGGCCGCCGTTCGCTGACGGCTATGAGATAACAGCAGTGAGGCCTGTCAAGAGGCTTGATATGAAGGATTACCATCTGAGCGACAAGCTGAAGGACAGGATTGCAGGCCAGGCTGAGGGGATACTGATAGCCGGCTCTCCGGGCATGGGGAAGACCACTTTCGCGCAGGCCCTTGCTGAATATTATTCAGAGCAGGAAAAGATAGTCAAGACAGTGGAAGCCCCAAGGGATCTTCAGCTTCCTGATAATGTGACCCAGTACGCGATAAGCCACGGCTCAGCGCAGGAGATACACGACATACTCCTGCTCTCAAGGCCGGACTACACTATATTTGATGAGATGCGCAACACCGAAGATTTCAGGCTTTTTACTGACATGAGGCTTGCGGGAGTGGGTATGGTCGGTGTCGTGCACGCGACGAAAGCTATCGATGCTATACAAAGGTTCATAGGGAGAGTGGAGCTCGGAGTCATACCGCAGGTCATCGATACAGTCATATTCATCAAGGACGGCACAGTCAGCAAGGTATTCAACATAAACATGAGCGTGAAGGTGCCTTCAGGGATGACAGAGGCGGATCTCGCAAGGCCTGTCGTCACAGTGCATGATTTTGAGACCGGCCGGCTTGAGTTTGAGATGTACAGCTACGGCGAGGACACTGTTGTGATACCTGTCACTACAGACATGGGCTCGCCTCTCCAGAAGCTCGCTTCAGAGGCCATAAAGAGGGAGATGAGGAAGTACACAGACAACCTTGAGGTAGAGGTAGTGTCTGACAACAAGGTCATAATATACGTCCCTGAAGGGGAAATGCCGTCCATAATAGGAAGGAAAGGGCAGAACATAGAGAACATAGAGAAAAAGCTGGGCATGAGCATAAGCCTCGAAGCATTGGGCAAGCAAAAAAGCGCGGAAAAGAAAGGCAAGACTCCTGTGGATTATGATGTTAAGACAGGGAAGAAGCACATAACATTCTACCTCAACAGCGCTTACGCTGATCATGATGTGGACATACTGATAAATGGTGATTACCTTCTGACCGCGAAAGCGTCAAAGAAAGCGGTCATAAAGCTGAAGAAGGACAACAAGGTGGGCAAGATACTCATGGATGCTGTGCGCTCCGGCGAGGATGTGGTCCTTGCAGGATGAACATCATAGTATTACATCATAGTATTGATATTCCTGCAGATTGTTATTCCCATAGATATGCCTGATATGATCATGGGCATTCCCACAACCGTGCCGCATTTCTGATGATTCAGTTCAGTTCTCTGGAAAGTTCAGTTCAGCTCTCTGGAAAAGTACAGCGATAGCACAGCAATATTTATAAAATAAGGGTTTATCTTATTGCCTTATGCTGGACATAAACCTGATAAGGGATAATCCTGAGATTGTGGAGAACGACCTCAAAAAGAGAGGCGACACAGAGAAACTCAAATGGCTCAGGGACCTAAGGGAGAAGGATTCCAGATGGAGGCAGGCGAAGTATGACCTCCAGAAGATAAAGCACGAGAAGAACGAGATAACAAAAGAGGTAGCCAGGCTGAAGAAGGAGAAGAAGGATGCAAGCGGGCAGCTCCAGAGGCTGAAAGATATCCCTGAAAAGATTTCTGTGTATGAGGCCGAGATGGAGGCCATGAAGGCAAAGATTGACTATTACCTTATGAGGCTTCCGAACATACTGCATGATTCAGTCCCAAAAGGGGAGGACGACTCTGAGAACGAGGTGGTGAGGCAGTGGGGCAAGAAGCCTGAATTCACCTTCAAGCCGAGGAGCCATGTTGAGCTGATTGAGAGCCTGGGTGTAGCTGATACTGAGAAAGCGGCTAATGTCGCAGGCGCGAGATTCTACTATCTCAAGGACGAGCTCGTGCTGCTGGACATGGCCCTGCAGCGCTTTGCGCTCGACTTCCTCAGGGAGAAGGGATTCACTCTTGTGGAGCCGCCAGCCATGATGAGGAAGAAGCCCTATGAGGGCGTGACAAGCATGGATGATTTTGAGGAGATGCTGTACAAGATCGAGGGTGAGGACCTCTACCTCATCGCGACATCAGAGCATCCTCTTGCTGCAATGCACATGGACGAGACAATAAGCCCTGATGATATTCCGTTGAAGTATGCAGGGATAAGCCCCTGCTTCAGGAAAGAGGCCGGAGCCCACGGCAAGGACACCAAGGGAATATTCCGCGTTCATCAGTTCAACAAGATAGAGCAGTTCGTATTCTGCAGGCCTGAGGAGAGCTGGGATTTCCACGAGCAGCTGCTCGCGAATGCTGAAGAGCTGTGCCAGAAGCTCGGCCTCCCTTACAGGATAGTCAATGTATGCACAGGAGACATAGGCATAATAGCGGCGAAGAAATATGATATTGAGGTCTGGATGCCTGTCCAGGACGCTTACAGGGAGCTTGTCTCATGCTCCAACTGCACCGACTACCAGGCAAGAAGGCTCAACATAAGGTACGGCAGCGAGGGAGGGGACAAAGAGTTGCTGCACACTCTGAACAGCACCGCTTTCGCTACAGGCAGGACGATGGTGGCGATAATGGAGAACTTCCAGAACAAGGACGGGAGCATAAACATACCTAAGGTCCTGCAGCCTTACATGAACAATATCAAAAAGATAGAAGCGAAATAATAAGGTGATTTGACAATGGCTGATGATGAATATGCTTACATAGAGGACACAGACGAGAGGCCTGAGACAGAAGAGAAGAAGAGACAGGAGATGGAAAATGGCGAGCTTGAGGAGAATGTGTACTCGGAAGCAGGCAGGGAGAATCTTGCAGAGGATGACGAGGTAGAGAACTGGGAGGAAGGATTCTCAAAGGGAGCTGACGAGGAAGGCAAGGACGCCAAGTGCAGATACTGCGGGAAAATACTCAGCGGCACTGATTTCTATGAGAGGAAGATCGACGGCATGAAATGCCTCTTCTGCTCTGAGGAGCATGCGGAGAGATATATTGAAAAGAAAAGCAAAAGCCGCCAGGGCAGGCATTAAATTTAAATAGTAGGGGAGTATTATAATATCAGGATGATAACTGACTTCACACTTCTGCAGGAGATAGGCATAGCGGCACTGGCCGTAACAGCCGTGCTGCTGCTGAGAAAGCTCTGGGGAAAGCGCGATGATGAGTTTGAGAGGATGTACAATGAGATCCTCACTTCTGACAAGTACAAGGTCAAGGGCAGGTTTGAGGAGTAAATTATATAAAACCTGCCTTATTTCTCTTTCATATGGGGATGTTCAAGGATATGCTGGGATCAGGAGAGAGCCTGTTCAGGGACCACGTTCCGCT
>JAWOBY010000079.1:0-9633 GCA_046484055.1 Candidatus Woesearchaeota archaeon
TCCCAGAAACCTTTTTAAAGTGGCAGTAGTATGGATTTCTCTGGTATGTGCGGCATAGCTGGATTCAACTGGAATGACAGGGGCCTGGCCAGGAAAATGGCATCTGCCATGAGGCACAGGGGGCCTGATGACTCAGGCATGTTCAATGACAGGAATGTCTCCATGTCCCACAGGAGGCTGTCAATAATAGACCTCAGCAAAAAGGGCAGGCAGCCGATGTCCAATGAGGACAGCACTGTCTGGATAACATACAATGGAGAGATATACAACTTCAGGGAGCTGAGGGACGAGCTTGAGGCAAAGGGCCACACTTTCTCTTCAGACACTGACACAGAAACAATAATCCACGCTTATGAGGAGTACGGCTTTGACTGCCTGAAGAAGTTCAACGGCATGTTCGCTTTCTGCATCTATGACTCAAAAAACAAGATTCTCTTCCTGGCAAGGGACAGGCTGGGCATAAAGCCATTATACTATTACAACAAGGAAGGGAAGTTCATATTCGCGTCAGAGATAAAATCAATGCTCAGGCATGACATAAAGAGAGAGGTTGACATGAATGCCCTTAACAAGTTTGTCACCTTCCGCTACAACACTGACGAGAGCACCATGCTCAGGGATGTCATGAAGCTCAGGCAGGGGCATTACGCAGTTTTTGATTTGAAAAAGAAAAGGCTTTCAGTAAAGCAGTGGTGGGATATCAGCATTGATACTGAAGACAGGCCAGAATCATACTTTGTGAAGGGCCTGCAGAAGGAGATGATGGAGTCAGTTGACAGGAGGATGATATCTGACGTTCCTCTGGGCGTGTACCTCTCAGGAGGCATTGACTCAACCTCAATAGCAGCAATGATGAAGCAGCTCGGCTATGGCATAAAGAGCTTTTCTGTTGATTTCGGCAGTGACAGGAGGACAGATGACATCAAGTACGCGAGAAAGGTTGCTGACTTCTACGGAACAGACCACAAAGAGCTGTACTGCGAGCCGTCTGTAAAGGAGCTGCCTCAGATATGCTGGCACATGGACGAGCCCCTTGCAGACCCTGCAATCATACCCTCTTATCTTCTCTCAAAGAAGGTTAAGAAGCATGTTAGTGTTGTGCTGAACGGAGCAGGGGGGGATGAGGTATTCGGCGGCTACCAGCACTTTGAGTTCCTCAAGCACAGGAGCAAGTTCAACATGATACCAGAGCAGGTCAAGAGGAGGCTGCTTCCTTTTGCTGTAAGGGCCACGCCTGACTTTCTCATTGACCGCTTCTCAAAGTTCCTCACAGCATTCGGGGACAAGGGGGTTGAGAAATTCTCTGACTTCATAAGCTCCTCAGGAAGCAAGGCAAAGTTCTACCTTGCGATTGTATCAATAATGGATGAAAAAGAGAGGGAAAGGCTGTTAGGAAAAAAGAATATCAGCCTGGCTGAAGAGTACAGGAAAAGATACTTCAGCTCAGGAAATGATTACATGGATGAGGTCATGTACCTTGAGAGCAACCACTTCCTTGTTGACAACATATTCAACCATGTTGACAAGACAACAATGGCATCAGCAGTAGAGAGCAGGGTTCCGATATGCGACCATAATCTCATTGACCTGGCGTTCAGGATACCCTGGAAGCTCAAGCTGAAAGGCAGGGACGGCAAGTATATCCTGAAGAAGGCCATGAAGCCGTACATCCCAAGAGAGGTTATAACAAGGAGAAAGCAGGGATTCTTTGTTCCCATAGACAAGTGGATTGAAGGTGACATAAGGGAATCCATAACCTCAATACTCTCAGAGAAAGAGGTTGCAAAGCACGGGCTTTTCAATCATCATCAGATCAGGAAGATGTTTGACGGCTTCTCAAGGTCTAAGATGTACTATGCAAGGCAGCTTTGGACGCTGATGAACTTTGAGTTGTGGCATAAGATATATATACAGGGCATTAAACCTGAAAAGATAAAGATTTGAGAGGATAATAATGGGGGTTCCTAAAGATGGAGTATCAAGTGATGGAAGAAAGATGCATTATTCTGTTGGTGCTGTTATAAAGCAGGCAGGGAAATACCTGCTCATAGACAGGGCAGTGGAGCCTTTTGGGTTTGCAGGCCCTGCAGGCCATGTTGACGAGGGAGAAAGCCCTGAAGATGCCTTGAAGAGGGAGGTTGAGGAGGAGGTCGGGCTGAAGATAGTGAAACATGGAAAGCTTTATGAAGAAGAGTTTGACTGGAACTGGTGCAGCAAGGGAGTTAATACTCATTACTGGTACCTGTTTGAGTGTGATGTTGAAGGAGAGCTCAGCAGGAGCTTTAGGGAGACTAAATCAGCTGGATGGTACACAGAAGAGGAGATAAAAGGCCTGAAGCTTGAGCCAGTGTGGGAGCACTGGTTCAGGAGAATGGGAGTTATTGAGTAGGGTTGGGGGGATAACATGAAGATAATGATCTGCGGAAGCATGCATTTTGCAAGAGATATGCTTGAGGCAAAGCAGGAGCTGGAGAATCTGGGCCATGAGGCAATGGTACCTGATGACACTCATGAGTGCGTTGAGAACCCTGATCTTAACATGGACTTTGAGCACTGCATGAGAACACAGATTGACAAGAAATGCTTTGACAAGATAGCAGAAAGCGATGCGATACTTGTGCTCAACCATCCAAAAAACGGGATTGAGGGTTATGTTGGAGGGGCAACCCTGATGGAGATAGGCCTTGCCAGGCACCTTAATAAGAGGATATTCATGATGAATGAGCTTCCTGCAGATGAAGAGCTCAGGTACGCGCTTGAGATAAGGATAACAGAACCTGTCATACTCAATGGAAATCTCAGCAGAATCAGGTGACGCAACTTTTATATATTCCTATATCTTAACTGCTTCTTATGGAGGAGAATGAGGAGAATCCTGAGAGAGAAGAGGAGCAGCAGGGGGATGAGCCCTCAGATCCTGAGCCCCAGCCTGACCCTAAAAAGCCGTGGTCTGAGCAGCAGCCTGCCGGGCCTGAGAGGAAAAGGCCCCTGAATCCCACTGAGTCATTTGTTCACGAGATGGTGGAAAGCTCCAGGAAGAAGTTTGACCCTCCAAAGCCCAACCATGCTGAAGAGGACCGGGAGGAGATTGAGAAGCTGACAAAGAAGATAAAAGATAAGATACAAAGGTCATGATATGATATTTCTGATGAGTGTTTATTCTTATTATTGATTATCCTATCGAAGGGGGTAATTAACTTAACAATTCACAACCATTTTTTATCAAGAAAGATTTAAAAAGAGGAGTTTCTTAGGAATTAAAAAAGGAGGGCCAAGGTTTAAGCTGACAGCAGAACATATATATATTGATCCTGGTGACTAGTATGAAAAAACCTCAATATAAGAGGACAAAACAAAAGAACAGAGATGGCATGAAGATAGCTTATCTGCCCAACAATAACACTTATATAAACACACTCATGAAAGAGATGGAAAAATTGGAGATTAAATCTTCAGGTTTCCCGTCCATGCATTATGCAACCCCTTACAACTTTCTAAAGGCTCTCTGGCTAAGGGTAACAGGTTATAGGATATTTCACTTTCATTGGCTTTATTGCTTTCCTTTCAGTTGGCTGATGAAAAGTTTTATCACCTACCTCAAAATTCTGGGATACAGGACGGTCTGGACAGTGCATAATGTTCTGCCCCTTGATTGTACAGCAAAAGATATAGAAAAAACAAGATGGTTTCATAATCATATGGACTGGGAGATAGTTCACTTCAAGAACACTATCTCAGAGATGGAAAAAGAAATAGGAATAGATGTGAATCCTTCAAAGGTAAGCTTGATTCCTCATGCCATCCTCAATTTATACCCCAATAATGTGAGCAAAGATAAAGCAAGACAATGGTTGGGGATTAAGAAAAACAAGAAGGTCCTGCTCTGTTTTGGTATGATGAGGTCCAACAGGGGCTATGATTACTTCATAAATGCCTTGAAAAAACTGCCAAAGGATTATGTGGGGCTTATTGTAGGAAGACCTGAAGAGAAAAAGCTGGCCGAAAATCTCAAGAAAGAAGCTGAAAAGCTTGAAAATCTCAGGGTGGTGGCGGAGTTTGTACCGGACAAGGATTTGCAGATCTATTTCAAAGCTGCGGATGCTGTAGTGCTGCCATATACAAGAATAACCACCTCCGGTGTTGTATGCCTGGCTGCCTTTTTCTCCAGACCAGTGATAGTATCCAATCTGGGCGGTATGTCAGAGATAGTAAAACCTTCTTTCGGAAATCTAACCAAACCAGGAGACACCGAAGACCTCATCAAAAATATAAAAAACCTCCTTAAGAAGAACCATGAAACCATGGGAAAAAAATTCAAGAATGACTTCAAGAGTAGATATTCCTGGGATAATGTAATAAGAAAAACAAAAAGAACATATGAAAAAATCTTGAAAGATGAGAGATAAAAACTCAAAAAAGCATAGGGGGGATTCTCCACCCAATATAGTTTTCCTTGTAGCCGACTGTTTGAGGCAGGATATTGCCTATGATAAGGATGTTATGCCATTCTTAAACAAGACATTCAGGTACAAAGTGAAAGAAGCTTATTCTAACGCCCCAACAACCCAGTTTGCTGTCCCTGCTTTTATGACAGGCAAAATACCTTTTGAGGTCTCCTCCAGAGAGGGAATTACTGAGAATCATGCTGACTTATATCTTCCTGAGATTCTGAGAGAGGAGGGATATAAGAATATTTTTATAACAGGGAATGTGGTGACTTCAGCTTATTTTGGGTATGATAGGGGAATTGATTTTTTTGAGGATTTTGTAGACCTTAAAAGGGCAGGCACAAGAAAGGCCAGCATCACAAAATGGATGGTTTCGCTGGTGCCTAAGAGATTAAGGGAAAAAAAGAATATTCTCACCAGAAGCACTAAGAAAATATTTGGTAGACTGCAATCCAAACAGAACATTGATCTAAAAAGTAATATAACCTATGATAAGATACTCAGGGTTCTGAAGAAAGTCGATTTTGGCAAGAGAAACTTCGTTTTTCTCCATCTCATGGATACCCACACCCCCTACTTTTCAGAAAAAGATAGGAAGAAAATTGATGTAAAGAAACTGAAGAGATTGACAATGAAGCTTTATTCTGAGGATGACAACCTCACAAAAGAGGATATCTCTTTTCTCAAGGAAGCATATCTTAAACAGGCCAAAAATATTGACAAAGGTATTAGCGAAATTTATGAATATCTTAAGAATACTCTGGGACCCAATACTGTATTTTTTGTTTTTTCAGACCATGGGGAAGCATTCAATGAAACTGGATATATGGAACATCCTCCTGAAAAAGTTGATAACCCCCAACACATCAGGACACCATTAATGTCAAACAGAAATCTGGGGAGGAAAGTAATCTTTTCCAACAACATATATGAGATGGTGCTTGGACTAGTTAAAGAGAGTAATTTCTCAGAAAAAAGGTATTGTATAGGGTATTCCACCAGAGCAAAAGGCCTTCGTTCAGAATATGATATATATGCTTATTTTGATTATGATAACAATAGATATTGCAGGAGATTAAAGGATGAAAAGGAACTGCCCAAACCCCTCAAAAAAATACTCGGGAAAAAGCTTGAGATAGACTTAACAGATATAAAGTTCTGAACCGCATTTATCTGAAATGCAATATTAAAGCGACGGCATCATTTCCTTAAAGCATAATTGAAAATCCCCCTGAGCTCCTTCAAATCCACCACTTTGAGAGCTACCAAAAGGAAGGCGTAGAATAGGAGGCCGATACCCCCCACTATTATCATCTCAGTTACATCCCCAATTGATGATATGCTCTCTTTTAGAATCCCCACCACAATCATAAAAAGCAGCGCAGATATTAAATTCTTCATCCAGATAAACCATGGAGCTCTTATACTTATGATGGTTCTTACCTTCTTTACAGTTAAAATGAGTATGAGCACGTAGCTCAGGAGAGTCCCTATCGCAGCCCCCTCTATACCTATTAAAGGAACAAGAATCACATCAAGCAAAATGTTAAATCCGGCTGCAGCCAAGATTATCTTTGTGTTTTCTTTTAACCTTCCTACACCCACCAGAAAGTTATTGTTTATAAAACACACCATATAGATTATCCCTGCCACAGCTAATATCTGTAATACTAGAGAAGCTGCTACATACTCTGCTCCAAAAAGGAGATTTATTATAACCTCAGGAAATGATATCATCATCAAAGCGAGAGGTATTACAAGGGTAAAGGAGTATTTGTATAGGAGGCTCATTCCCTCTCTTAACTTTTTCTTGTGTCTCCTAGCCCACAATTCAGAAGAGAAAGGAAGAACTACAAAGGAAACAGCCTTTGTCAGGTAAAGCAACAGTTTTGCAGTGGGCATCGCAACCTCATAAAGCGCTACATCTTCCAAAGTCGTGAAATAGGTTACACTCAAAGTATCAATATGGGTGATTATTACACCTCCCATAAGGCCCACCATCACAGGAATACCAAATGATAAAAGCCTCTTGGACAGAGCAGGGGTAAGGTGCGCTTTGACTCTTAAAAAAGAAGGGAATGTTCTTAGAAATAGGGGGGACAACAGAAAAACCTGGAATATATGGGCGAAAATATAAGCCAGACAGGGAATTACTATAGAATCTGAAACCATGAACACCATGAGAACAAAAATTAACACAAGAGTCATCCGGCTGAATTCCACTAGAGAGCCAAACTCAAACCTCTTGAATCCCTGAAAGGAGAAATAAAAAACTCTCGCCATAGGCTGGAGTATAAACATGATACCTAAAAGAACTATTACAATTGTGTTCTCTGTATGAAAAAAATGCAGGGAAATTTCCTCAAGAAACAACAGGATAATACCAAAAATGACCAGTGAAAATACAAGATTTACCAGCAAATAGATGATGATAGACCCTTTGATGGAAGAATATTTTCTTTTGACTTGAAATTCAGCAATATGTTTGCTGAGGGAGTGGCCCGTTCCCAACTCCCTGAGAACAAGAAGTATGCCAAAAAAGGCAAAAACTGCATAAAAAAGCCCGTAATCCTCCGGCGTTAGGTTCCGGGCAAGTACCAACCTAACAAGGTAGCTTATAAAACCAGCTAACAAGGCCATGATAAGAAATACTCCAGCACCTTTCAGGGCTGTTCTGGTATAGCTTGCCATAAACCGAAATGATTCTACATTTTTATATAAAATTATTGTTTTCCGGGGTTTATTCATGGCTGCCAAGGACATCATCGCAGGTGTTGATGGGACCTCTCATATCTTTAAGGAGAAAAGCGCTTCTAGGGTGCTCAGGAAGGCTTGAGCCGACTACTGGAAATGATATCCAGCAGAAGCCACAGAGCGTGGATGGAACTTTTGACAGCCATTCAAGGATGTCCCTGACGGATTGTTCTCCATTTTTATCATCCCGCAAAAGACCTCAAAACCTTTTTATATATGAACTTAATCCAAATGATTATGATATCAGAAAAATACAAGTTTATATACATCCACATTCCAAAAACAGGAGGGAATTCCATACAAAAGGTTTTAAGCAAATATTCTGAGGACAAAGTATTGTGGAGGGAAAGCATAGGAAATGTGAAAACCAAAGATAATAAACAAGGCCTGGATGTGTTCAACAAGAAACTGAGGATTCATAACAAACACGCGAGAATTTATGATTACTACAGGAAATTAGGCAACAAGATACATGATTATTTCATTTTTGCCTCTATAAGAAACCCATGGGATCGTGTGGTTTCGTGTACATATTTTAACAAAGAAGAAAATAAAAAATTTAAATCAAGATTAAAATCACTATTGAAGTTTATGGTAGGAAAAGAGGATAAAAACTTCTCTTACCTTACCCCCATGACTAACTATGTAACCATAAACGGCAGAATTGAAGTTGATTTCTTTATCCGCTTTGAAAATCTACAAAAAGATCTGGATAAGGTCTGCGACAGGCTGGGGATACCGAAAGAAAAACTTCCGCATAAGAACCAATCATTCCACAAACATTACACTGAATATTATGATGAAAGATCCCAGAAGAAAGTGGCCGAGAAATATAAAAAAGATATAAAAAATTTCAATTATGAATTTAAGTGAGATAGGTTCTCAGGATGCTTAACAGGCTTGTTGACATCAGGAGAAAAAGGTGATTCCTGTCATGTCTTAATCTTTATATTTTTCAGCCTCACAGCCTCGTAAAGCCTTGCAGAGAGCACCTTGCTGTCTGTGGTGTTCCTCTCCATAAAAATGCCAATATTATAAGGTTATTCAAATGTTTGGGATAACTTTATATAAAAGAGGCCATCCCTTAAAAATATGGGGGACATAATAAAATCATTGGGGGAGGTTGAAAAAGATTTAAGCCTAGTGGATAGCGGCATGGAGGAGTGGAATATTGATTACTTCAAGATGCATAAGAAAAGGTATATAAGTGAATTGAAGATAATTGAAAAATACTATAATGGCGGGAAACTTCTTGAGGTGGGTTCTATACCTTGTCATTTAACATACTGTTTTAAAAAAATGGATTATCCAGTAACAGGAGTAGATATAGAGCCGAAAAGAGCTGAACGATTCATAAAAAAAACACAATCTAAATGTTAAGAGCTGTGATATAGAAAAAGACAGGTTGCCTTTTAAAAGCAATACTTTTGATTTTATTATTTTCAGTGAAATTTTTGAACACCTCAGAATAGATTTAATCTCTGCGATGAGAGAGATTAATCGTGTACTTAAACCAAAAGGCATCTTAATGCTGACAACACCTAATCTTTATTCCCTCCCAAAGATCATCATGTTTAATCTGGGAAGAGGTTTTAATAACCCATATCATGAATTTGAGAAGCTAAACAGATTAGGGCACATGGGCCACATAAGAGAATACTCAACAAGAGAAGTTAAACAATTCCTAAATAACACAGGTTTCAGGGCGCTTGAAACCAAATATGAGTCCTATGATAAAGTTAATAAAAGATTCATAGGCCCTATCATCAATTTCATCCCTAAGATCATTTCAAGATTAAGAAGCCATCAAATAATCATAAGTGAGAAAACTTAGGACTGATCTCGTGGCAAAGCACATCTTCCTCATAACAATAGACGCGCTCAGGCCTGACCATCTGAACTGTTACGGCTACAGGAAAAGGGAGACAAGCCTAGCAAAAAGGTGGTGGCACAGGGAGGAAAAATTAACGGATTAAACAAGACTTGCACTTCCTGGTGTTTCCCGCCCTCATGATAATTCTTGTTTGCGGTGGTTTTTCCTGATTATTCCCACCCTTATGCACAACTGCCAGCGGGCCGTGTTCCTTCTGTAATCGCACAACTCCCAGCTTCTTCCTCTGATAAGCCCGCCCAGTAATATGCTCTGAGTGCGCTTTGGGTTAAGATTGAGGTTGCTGGGTTTATGCTCTTAGCATGTTGTTGGGGGCGGGCTTACGTCAGTTTGTAAATGCTTCCAGGGTGGTGGCACAGTAAGGAATGGTTATTATGTTTTTCAACTAACTCATGATTCTTCCCGCCCTTTTCCTTCTCTGGAGTGCTTCCTGAGAGAGGCCTTTCCCTCCCGGTAATATGCTTAAGTGCGCTCAGGGTTTGGGATAAGTGTTTTGGGATGCTGGAGGCGGCGGACCAGTTGCAGAATAATGAGGGAGAT
>JAWOBY010000082.1:0-2742 GCA_046484055.1 Candidatus Woesearchaeota archaeon
TTCCGCCGATGCTCGACATAATGGGCACTTCATCGTGATCGCCTCACTTTCTTAAAGACTCGGAATCAGTACCGGGGTCGGCCCCGGTAATATCCCCTACCTCATACGAAGCCATGTCGTTCTCTAAATTCGGACACCCGTCACCGGATGATAAAAAGGCCAGGAGATGCTGTTTAAGTAATGGGTGTGTGATGCCATCCCCTAGTGAATGAGCCGCTCGAAATTGGCTGCGTGATGAAGGACGAGGCCGACTAGATCCGGCCCCGTCTGGAATAGGTTCATCTTTGGTTAATTACTAAGGTTCTGTATTAGCATTAGATGTTCAGTGTCTCACCCGGTGCTAAAATGTCCACTTGAATCCCGGGCGCCCGTTTTGCCACTTGGTCACGAAAGCCACTTGCATCTTGTACCAAGACGGGGAAGGTCTTATAATGCATGGGAATCACGCGTCGTGCTTTTAGTAAAGAGGCAGCGTACGCTGCTTGATCTGGACTCATGACGAAATGGTCCCCAATGGGCAACAGCGCAAGATCTAAATCAATGAAACACAGCTTTCCTCTTTCCGCTGCCGAAGCGTTCTGCAATCCTTTCCGCCAGTCCTGTTGTTGAGATCTTGTTCCCTTCATCCTTCAATTCATGGATCAGGTGCAGCCTGCCCCCGACTTCCCTGACTGCCTGCGCCTCAACACAGTCCTCCTCATACTCAGCGCCGTTGCAATGCACGTCAGGCTTTACGGCTTCTATAAACTTTATAGGTGTTGTCTCATCAAAAAGAACAACATAATCAACATCCTGCATTGCAGAGATGATGGCTGCCCTGTGCATCTCACCTATTATAGGCCCCCTCTCATCCTTGTACTGCCTGTAGGACATGTCAGAGTTAAGGCCTATGGCCAGCACATCACCCTGCTTCTTTGCCTCCTGGAGAAGATACACATGCCCTGAATGTATCAGATCAAAACTTCCGTTGAAAGTGACTACGGTTTTGCCCTTCTTTCTCATTGAGGATGCTATGCCAGATATCTCCTTGAGAGTCTTGAGCTTATCCTGAAGATGAATGAACTCATTTTTCATCGCTTCATTTTTCATTCTTTTTTCCTCGAGTTGATTATCATCTCTCCGATCAGCCCTATTGAGAATGTCTGTATCCCCACTATCATCAGAAGTACAGAGAGTATCAGAAGCGGCCTGTCCCCTATGCTCTCTCCAGTGCACCATATCGTTACAAGGTAAACCCCAGCTATGAAACCCGCAAGTGCCAGGAGAATGCCTATCGGGCCGAAGAAATGAAGCGGCCTTTCAGCGAACTTGTTGAGGAACTTTATTGTTATAAGATCAAGGAACCCTTTCATAAGCCTTGTCACCCCATATTTGCTTTTTCCGTGTTTTCTGGGCCTGTGCTTTACCTTTACCTCGCCCACCCTGAAGCCCATCCAGTGGGTGAGGGATGGTATGTACCTGTGGAGCTCGCCATATATCCTGAGGCTATTTACTACCTCTTTCCTGTATGCCTTGAAGCCGCAGTTTGAGTCATGCACGCTAACTCCTGTGAGAACTCTTGTGAGGAAGTTGAAGAATCTTGAGGGAAGGGTCTTTGTTATTGGATCATGCCTTCTGAACTTCCAGCCGCTCACAAGGTCATAACCCCTGTTGATCCTTTCAATGAACTTCGGAATCTCCTTTGGATTGTCCTGCAGGTCCCCATCAAGAGTGAAGATTATGCCTCCCCTGCTTTTATCAAAGCCAGCCATCAATGCTGCTGACTTTCCCCTGTTCCTCCTGAAGGAAACCAGCTTCACCTTCCTGTCCTTTCCTGAGATGCTCCTGACTTTATCTTTGGTCTTGTCAGTGCTGCCGTCATCCACAAATATTATCTCATAGCTCTTCTTCAGGCTGCTGAGAACCTCCCTCAGCTCCTTGTAGAGTGGGCTGACATTCTCCTCCTCATTATAGACTGGTATGACAATGCTTATGTCCATTTTAGCAACTCCTTCTGTTATCTATACTTTCTTTAAAAAGGTTTTGGGGGTGAAAGTGCACTGCATGGCTGGTAAGATTCGCCCCTCAGCAGACCCCACTATCAGCGCACACTCACAGTATATTGCTGGGCGGGAAAGGCCAGTCCAAAGAAGCAAGTTAAAGAAGAAAAAGGGCGGGAAGCGGCCTGGGGGGGTTTAAAGCAATGTTTGTAAATTTTCCTTACTGTGCCGCCACCCTCTTTTGAGTTACAAATTGACGGAATCCCGCCCACGCCCCCTTCAGGATGCTGAGAGCACAAACCTAGCAAGCCCATGTAATCCCTAGCGTACTCCCAGCATATTACTGGGTGGGCTTATTAAAGGCAGAAGATGGTAGTTGTGCAGGAGCAGAAGAGAGAAACCCACAGGAGGTTGTGCATGAGGGAGGGAATTACCAGGATTTTGGAATGATTTTACGCTCTGATTTCTTTTCCTTACTGTGCCACCGCCCTCTCAGCTCTACAAACTGATCACATCCCGCCTCCCGCCCCCTTCAGGATGCTGAGAGTACAAACCCAGTTAAAAGTCATTTTAGCATATCATTGGGTGGGCTTATTGGAGAAAGAAGCTGGCAGTTGTGCATGGGCAGGAGAAAGAAACCAGCAGGAAGGTTGTGAATAAGGGAGGGAAATAAGGGGGATAATCATAAAGAACACACCTCCAACAGGGAGGGAATGATCAGGAAAAAACAACATAACAAACCCCTCACCTTAAGGGCGGGAGG
>JAWOBY010000086.1:0-3137 GCA_046484055.1 Candidatus Woesearchaeota archaeon
GGTATTCTGGCTGTAGGCCTCATTCATCTTTGAGTCCACAGGATAGATATCAAAATTCTCCTGCAGGGCCTTCCTGAAGATCCCCTGAGGGTCGTATCCTATACCTGCTTCAGCCATATAGACTGGAGTGCCGTTCTGCAGGAAACCATGGATGAGCCTTATGAACTCCTGCACATCCTGCTGCGAGCCGGCCTGGTAATGGCCTATCCATCCTCCTGTGTCTGTTGAGGGATCAGGATCAGGTATAAGCGGCCTTCCTGTATAGAATGAATAGAAGAATCCCTGGTCTGTGGTCACCAGTATGGAGTCCTCTTCTGTCACCGAGGCAATCCAGAGCGCGAACTCCTTCTGGCCGGAATAATCATGCCTCTGGTCTATTATCGGGTGTATTATCGCAAACATCCACACCACCAGCATGACCGCGACCGCGGCCCCCATTATCTTGTTGCTGTTGTAGAGGAGCTTTGTTCCGCAGGCCATAAATATGATCACCGCGATCAGCGCAGGAGTGAGGAACCTTGCTTCCACACCTTTTATATTGCCGAAGTAGAGGAAAAACATGAGGAACCATATCAAGAATGCCGCGAGGGCTGTCTTATCCTTCCTGTAAAGATAATAAGCGCCGAGAGCTGCCGCTGCCCATCCCAGCCATGTGACAGATATGTGGAGCTGGCTCAGGGCGAAGAACAGCCTGTCCGAGAGTGCGCCCTGCCATGCGACTGTCTGCTTTTCTGTCAGGAGAGTGTTTATGAAGCCGCTGAAACCTATCTGGCTGAACCTTGGTATGAAAAGGACGAAGACAACTATGAACAGGCAGAATATGAACCAGAATATGTTCCTTTTGTCAAGCACTCTCCTGTTGAAGGTTATCCTCTTCCTTGATATTCTCGGGTTCGCATAGATGATTGCGAAGGGTATTATGAAAAGGAAGCTGAATACCCTTATGCTTGTCGCGAAGCTGAAAAGAAGGCCTGAGTAGATGAGGAACCTGAGCTCCATTGAAGGTTCCTCTTTCGCCCTCAGCATGAAGTAGCCCGCCAGCAGGACGAAGAAAGCTGCAGGAGCGTGCGTTTTGGGATAGGTCGTGATTGACAGGTATATGGGTGTCACGCAGAGGAACAGAGCGGAAAACAATCCCGTAAGCCTGTCCCCTGTTATCTTCCTCACCACGAGATACAGCATTGATATTGACAGTGCGGCTGTCAGCAGTGTTATGAAGAAGTACGCGAATTCAGCATTCTCAGCCCCTGTAAGAAAATGGTCGACAGCGTATACTGCTGTGATCATAGCCACAATACCTGGGGAGCCGTAGCCGTACGAGTAATGGAACCGGTCGCCCTCTCCTGTGAGCCATTCAAGATTCTTGGGCGCCTTGCTCGCGTCAGCTATGGAATCAAAGTGGGGTATGCCCGCATTAATGAATATTATCCTGAGGAGCAGGGCTATCACAAACAATGCTATGAAGATATTCCTATCTGTAAGGTATTTCCCAAACCCCTCCAGATGGCCTGAACCGCTTTTTTTGGCTTTTTTGGCAGCCATACACGATGGCCAAGCAGGAGGTTATTTAAAGTTATCGATGGGCTCATCAGCAGAGAATCAAACCGCAATGGCAAGGGAGATTCATAAAACTTTATAAAAAACCCCCTCACTCTAAAGGGCATGAAAGTGGCCCACATCCTCCCGTACCTTCCGCCGAAGATAGGCGGCAGGGAGCTCTGGATAAGATGGATGACTCCCGAGCTTCTGAAGAGAGGTGTTGATGTCACGATATTCGCGGCGAATGTCCAGGATTATCACAGGTACAGGAGGAGATTCCAGAAAAAGATATGGAAATATGAGGGCATAGACAAGAGCGCGAGAGTGTATCTTGCAAACACATTGTACAACAATGACAAGTACTCAACACCCCTGATAATCCCCCCTTTTCTCAAGCTGTGGAAGGAGGATCCTGACATTGTCCATCTTCACGAGCCGAATATTTTTGTGACAACAATGCTCGGCGGCTTCGCAAAGCTTTTCATGCGCAAGAAGGTCATACTGCACTGCCATTCTGACGCGTTCAAATGGAAGGGACTGGCTTGGTATCTCAGGCCTGTGATGACAGCTTACGGCTGGCTCTACTGGCTCAAGCTGAGATTCAGCGATCTCGTGCTTGGGGTGAGCAGAGAGTACATAATGAACTCACCTTACCTAAGGAGATTCAGGCGCAAGACAAGAGTGTTCCCGATGTCCCTCGCTCCCGCATTCAGGCCCCTTGGCGCAAAGCAGAGGAGGGATTTCAGGAAAAGCAAAGGCATACCTAAAGACAGGAAGATTGTGCTTTATGTTGGGAGGATTGATCCGAGGAAAGGCATAAATTACCTTGTGGATGCGGTCAGCGCAATCCCTGACACAGAACTCCTTGTAGTGGGAAGTGGTGATGAGAACAGCACAAGAGAGCTTAAGAGGCAGGTAAAAGAGAGAGGGATGCGAAGAAGGACAAGGTTCGTGCCCACTGTGATGCAGGAAGAGCTCAACGCGTATTATAATATCGCTGACGTGCTTGGACTCCCTACTAATGATCTCACTGAGACATTCGGTGTTGTGCTGCTTGAGGCATGGGCTGTGAAGCTTCCTGTTGTGGTGACTGACATACCCGCGCCTAAGAATCTGGTGGGGAGGTCAGGAGGGGGTCTTGTGGCGAAGAGGATGGACCCTGATGACATAAGGAAGAAGATTCTCAGGATAATCAGAAACCCTTCTGATGCAGAACGCATGGGAAAGAAAGGCCATGAATTCGTGAAGCAGTTCTCATTCCCCTCCCTGAGCAAGAGGCTGGCAGGGATATACGAGGGATTGATGGAAGGCGAAACAGGGAAACAAACAGAGAAAAAACACAAGAGTGATGATAGAAGGGACAGGAAAGGACAGACCAGAAAAAATAGGCGCCAGAAAAAGATAGTACAATAAATAATAGATAAGCAGAACACACAGCCGTCTTTCGGGCGTTTTGATTCCTCCTGCATCAGCCCCTGCCCATATATGGCCCTCAAGGCAAAACTCATTCACGATCGAAGCATTTGGCGAGGCCCTGGCAATTGCATCCGGATACTATCCGTCATTCGGCTCAGATCACCATAACTACTGGACAAGGC
>JAWOBY010000046.1:0-11833 GCA_046484055.1 Candidatus Woesearchaeota archaeon
AATCTCCTTGACCATGAAGTGCCGGTATTCGCCCCGCTCAGCGGCATCGGCGGTGAGTTCCGTCGTCCTGACCGGACGGTCGACAGGCTGCCCATTCGTGTCATAGATGGTCAGTGAATCGCGAGTCAGATCAACAACATCACCCTCCTCGAGGTAGATGAAATCGCGGGTTACGGGCAACAGGGCAGCAACATCAGAGGCAATGAAATGCTCACCAATACCCACGCCGATCACCAGCGGACTGCCGCGGCGCGCGGCGATCAGCCGACCCGGCTCACGCGTGCTAATCACACCCAGTGCGTAGGCGCCCTCAAGCTCGCTGAGCACGTTCTGGACACCCACAAAAAGATCATCACCCGCTGCAAGGCGGGCGTGAATTGCATTGACGACCGATTCGGTATCGGTCTAGGAGGTGAAGTGATAACCATCGGCAGTCAGGCGTTTGCGCAACGACTCGTGGTTTTCGATGATTCCGTTGTGAACGATGGCCACCTCATCGCGGGCCAGGTGCAATTGAATGTTCTTGTCTTGGGTTTTGGGTGTCATGCTCCTCTGCTTCCTGCCTGTCAACCTGGTTCATGCCCTGCTTTTCCCTGATCTTCTCATTCTTCACAGAGCGCTGAAGCTCTTTTATCAGGCCATGCGTTGTGTTGAGGTTCTCCTGCACAGCAGACATGGACTTCTGGAAGGCCTGCTCCAGGGTGTTCCCATTGAGCTTATATCCTATGACTACCTTTCCCTCATTAATGAAGCTGGTCTTTACTATCAGGCTAAGATCAGTCCACCTTCCAAGGTAGTCATACATTGTCTGCCTGCTTATGCCTGCAAAATCAGCCATGTCCTCAACTGTCATCACAGCCATCTCAGGCCGTTTCTTCCTGTAAGCCTGCTTTGCTCTCTCATAAAGCTGCAGGAGTACATTATGCATCCTGTCTGTAGAGCCTTTCTTCCTGGGCATCAGGCCTGTCCTTGCCATTATCACCTTTGCAAGCTCCTCTGCTGTTGGATTCATGCCCGGCTCATGGCTTGTCAGGATTATTTTAGTGTCTTTGAAGGCTATCACCTCTTTTATGCTATTGTTTTGTTCGTATTCTCTTGTTGTATAAGATTCTGTTATTTTGCTTTTTAAGTCTTTGGGATTGTGCCGACAATAGCAGAAATAGAGCCATAAACCTTTGATTGTTGATTAAAACTTTTAGATGGGAAATAATACATATATAAAAAAATATATTTCATGGATAATATCTCATGAGCCAGCAATATTTTTATATCCATTCTGCTATTGTAGGGGGATGGCGTCTGCATATGATGAAGGAGGTCATTTGGCTAACTCAGCAGGATTTGACACTTTCTATGAACGCTATGCCTTGAGGCTGGGAATTGCAGATTCTTTAGATAAATTCTATGGCAGGGATCTGGTCATTGCAGGGCTTGGAAGAGAGCCTGTGCCTGAGGCAGATCTTGAGAATCGCCTGAGCTCAGGTGAAAGGATTGTTGTGATGGACAGGGATCTTGAGAAAACCTTTGCAGTTATTGAGCAGGAGAAAGGAGAGTATCATATGAGGGAGCCAGCACCCAATAAAGAGAAACCTCCAAAAACAACACAAACCTCCTATCTTTTCTAAAAACTTTTTATCAGAATTAGATGTGGGCCAAATAAGGCACTTTCTCATATCCAGAAGGGGTTTGTATCCTCTGAAAACCCTATCTTCTGCCAGAAACTTTTAGTTTATTTTTTATTCGGGATAATTCCGAATCAGGCTTTTGTGAAAAAATGGCTTATTCTGGCATGATGCCATAACAATATTTGCCAGTGTGGAGATGGGTGACACTCTCCGGCAAAATCCCGACAGTTTTTGCAAAACAAGTTTGAGGGGTTTTTCATGAGGAACTCCGGTTCCGCAATCAAATCCACCAAAGCATGAAGAAAAAGGGGGTATTGAGGGTCTTGTTGGAGATAATTCCGACAGCACTAAACCAGTATAGGAATTTGTGAGAAAAATCATGCATGACAGGATGAACTTATCTTACTTGCACAAAAAAGCTTTTTTGAGCATAGATTGAGGTGCGATTATCAGGATCATAAGTGTCTGGACATTCTTTATTATCCTCTGCATTCAATACTGTCAACCTGTACAGGTATGTTTGATTCCTCTCAGGAGGGGCATAATACTTGAGCCCCATGATTTTTGCATCTTCTGGTTGCAGGGACTTTACTCTTGAGTCCCAGTGGAATCCTCCGCAGTAGTCATTGTATGCAGAGCTTGTTGGTTTCAGGAAAGAATCACACTCACCTTTTGGTGCTTTCTTTTTTAAGTATTCCATTAAAACACAAAACCTCATCTTGCTGTCCCCTATGTTCTTAACCAAGAATTTTTTGGTCTCACTTTTGTTTGCTTCAATAGTTATTCTATTAGTTGGAAAGTAAAAACGCTTGTGCCCCTGTATGCCTAATGTATCAGTTGATGCCACCATATCATTTATCTCTAATCTACATAAAATCTCTATTAATTCAGAATCATTCCTATCCGGGAAACTCTCTTTCAGATCCACGGTGAAATGATGGCGTCTGTCTGGGAATTCTGATATACTATACTTCATTCCTTGTGAATTCATTATCTCTTTTGCTTCAGCTAATGATGTCTCATTAGTGAAGCTTACATCAGCCCAGTCCAAAATCCCACTTCCTCCTGAACGCAAGTCATGAAGAATCTGTTGTTTTACTAATCCTTGAGATTTTTCCTCAATGCACTCTTTTACATCTTCACTGATCTCAATTTCCTGACTGCTGCAGGAGCTGAGCATTATGCAGAACAGGAGGATTGCAGGTATCAGCAGGATTATGTTCTTTATCTTCATAGGCAGTGCAATCTTTTAGCAGATATAAAAAGGTTTTGCTGGAATCATAAACTAAGAATACACCCCCATAAACTTATTAATATATGCATATTTCTATTTTTTCAGATAATTTCAGTCCACATTTATTGAATAATGCTGACAGTTAGAGGAAAAGCACAGGTATATGATCCTTGACATGTAATCCTTAAGCAGTGATCTTTAATCATTTATCTGTAAGGCATCACATCCCGTCAGTTCGATGTTGCAATCGCGCAGGTTTTATTCAGAAACAAATCTCTGATTTGAGACTGAACAGACCTGCTCCCCATGCTTACCTCCAGAGCCATCAGCATCCTATCTGTTTGACAGATAAGCTTAATCACTCAATTTAGTTGTCCAGTTGGTCATCTGTATCTTATTGTCAAGCTGGACTTTCTCAATCTCCAGCTTCTCTATTTCATCCTCTATCTCAAGCTCATCCAGTTGAGCCACCATATTCTTGTCATTGTCTCTGAATAAGTATCTTTCTTTCTTCTCAAACAGGCTGCTTAGGTGAGATATCCTGCTTCTTAAGTCATTTACCTTAATTATGGCTTCAGCCAGAGTTATATTGTCTCCTGAGATGAGATTATTTAAATTGGTCTTCTGTATCTTGATTTTTTGCTTTCTTATCTCTTCAATCTTCTTATCTATTTCTTCAGATAATTCATTTGGATTAAATTTTGTTTTTTTGCCTTCTTCTAAATATGCGTTCTCTTTTCTTAATAGAATTAATCTTGCCAGTCTGCTCTTGTCTTTTTTTAATCTGCTTAATGCTTCTCCAAGTTTCATGCAATCACCCTCCATTATCTTTTTTAAATCTTATTTCCACAAAGCCGAAAACTGAAACAACAGAAAATATTTAATATTTTCTTAGTTCCAAAACCTTCGGTTTTGAAACCTCATAAAAATGCAAAGCATTTTTAGGACGCCAAAAATCTATGATTTTTGAGCGTTTAGGTTTCAGTCAGGCGATTGTGCGGATTTTTTTGATATTAATTATGTTCCTTCCTTGCCCGGCCAATGCTTGTTTGGAGTTGATGTTAAATCTGCCTCTCCTAGCCCTGCCAATAGAGTTCTTTACAGACAGCTCTCGGCAGGGTGAAGCTTGTGGGGTGTGATGTTAATCCTGTTTCCTCCTTGCCCGGCCAGCAGAGAGCTTGACTGACTGATGTTGGCAGGGTGCAGCATGCTGGGTTATATTTTAAGTCTTTTTCCTCCTAGCCCAGCCGATGACTGTTTCTAAGACTGAGGTTGGCTGGGTGATGCTTCTCTGCATTTCTTCACATTCCAGCATGGCCTTTCTGCCTCACCTCGCCATATCAGGGAGTTGTTCAGTGCAGGCGAGGCTAGGAGTAATAATCATAATCATACACAAGACTAGGGAATGGATAATAGTCATAATCTAAATTAGAATCAGACACAGGAATAAATATCATCTAAAGCTCTTTTGCTGCCTTTTTCTCAAAATCTGATAGGCTTTTTTTCAGCCTTTTCACAGCGTCTGAAAGCGCCTCTCTTGGCTCTTTTCCTGTTGTCTCAACAACCAGCTGGGGAACACCAATAGAAGGGTGCTTCACACTGAATGCTGCTGACTTTACCTTGTCATCATTCCAAAGCTCTTTCCTGAGAATATTGCAGAGTGTTGCGTCCTCTCCATTAATCTCAACAACAAGCCTGTTCTTTGTTTCTTCAAGAACCTTCAGTTCCATTTGCTCACCTTTCAAAGGGGGATAAAGCATTTATTTATAAATGTTGTTGTATGTGTAATATATGTGCTGGGCCCTGAATGGGCTGTTATCATGTATCATCTGCTGAGGCCCCCCTATCCTGCTTCTATCTATTCCTTGTATTCTATTATAGGGGGTGTCCTTCTGATATCCATGGCATAGCTCATCACTTCCACACCATTGATGAGGTCAGGCAGTCCCGGCTCATGGGGATTTCCTTTATGCGCTCTCAGGCAGAGGTTTGCGAGGTCAAAGGCATTGTCACTCTGCGCCTCTAATATCAGCCCTTCTCCTGAATGCCTTAAACTGCCGTAATGCTCCAGCTGCTTAGCTGCTAAAGGAACAGCAAATTCTGGTATTTTTAGGTTAAGGATGTATATTCCATCTTTAGGGGTTGACTCAGCAATTGCCAAATAAAGTTTCTCAATGTCTTTTTCAGGTATCATGTATCATTTATCATCCTCCACAAGCTTTTCCTGTGTTCTCTCCATTCTCCAGCAGCCCACGAGCGTCACCACTACCCTCGGAAGCGAAGCTGGTGCAGCTCAACAGAGTTTAGCTGCACGAACTGCGTATCATTTATCATCCTCCACAAGCTTTTCCTGTGTTCTTTCCATTCTCCAGCAGCCCACCTTAATCCTGTGTATCCTCCTCTTGTGGAAGAGCTGGCTTGCCTTTATTGGAAAGTCATGCTCCCAGTAGTGCGTCACCCTGAAGCCATTGTCACCTGAGAGCTTCTCAATAAAATCCTTTGATGTGGCCTTATGGAATGAATACACAGCCCTTGCAGTTGAGAATGCCTTTACCAGAAACTCCCTATCAGCATGCTTTGTCTTTGTTCCGAAAGGAGGATTTTGTATCACAGCATGGGCTTTTTCACTGAATTCATTAACGTCCTGATGCAGGAAAACAGCCTCTCCCATGTCAGCGAATTTAGAGAGGTTCTGCTTTGCTGCCTTGAGAACATTCTCGTCAGAGTCAACAAAATAAACCTTTTTTGCTCCCAGAAGCAGAGCGCCTATTCCCAGCAGGCCTGTTCCGCAGCCAAGGTCAGCTATTGTCATCCCCTCAATATCATCAAGGAAATAAGCGTTCCACAATGCATCAGCTCCTATCTCAGAGTCAACAGGATACTGCTCTGTGCCTGCATCAGGCTCCTCAAACACGTCAAGCTTTGAGAGCTCTACTGCGAGCCTTGCTTTTGAGTTGACGAGTGGTGGCATGGAATGAGTTAAAGAAAGGGAGTATTTAAAAGTTGCTGTGCTGGGAAGGATGCTGCGCATGAGAAACTATTTATATGATTGATATGGGCTTACCTCAAAATGGCTTTAGACTCCGGCCTGACCGTTATCATTGTACTTGGCCTGATTGTCATACTTCTTTCAATAGTGAGGTTGGCATACATGATGCCTGTTCTCAGGGTGTTGAGGAAAAGGCATAATGATGCTTATCTGAAATATTTTCCTGATGATGCTCCTGTGGGGCTGGTGTTTGCCACCAGGCTTTTTTCTCCTTTGGGGATGAACATCGCCCGTGTTCTTCTGTTCACAAACAGATTGAATCTTGACAATGAACTTGGCAGGCATATAAGAAAGTTCAGGGCTGTCTCATACATTCACATCCTAAGCCTGCTGGCGCTGCTCGCTTCTTTGGCCATGTTCATCCGATGAAAAACCATTATAACATGATCTATCTTCATAGGATCCTAAAGAGCCCCATGCCAGAGGACTCTGTTTCCTGCAGTAGGATTGATCTCACCCAAACGAGAACATGAAATAAACAAAGTGCAGGCAGCTTATTATGAGCAGGAAGCCTGCTATGATGAGCAGTGCTCTTGAGGCCTTTCTTGACCTGCCTGACAGGAGCAGGCCAATTATGCCGAGTATAAAAGCAAGAACTGCCAGTCCTATTGCATTGAGTATTATGGGCATTTTTTCCTCCTTTTGGTGTTTCTCCTTATTATGTCTTGCTGTATCCTTTTCCTCATCCCTCTTTCTTAGCAAGATACCTCGCTGCCTTGAGCAGTGCCATGCATCCCTGTCCTGCTGCAATGCAGTACTGGTACTCGCCTCCTGAAGCGCAGTCCCCTGCTGCATAGGCGCCCTCAGCACTGGTCTCTGTGTTCTGGTTTATTATTATGTGGCCGTGCTCATCAGTCTTGACAAGCTCCCTGAAGGGCCCTGTATTGGGCACCCTCCCTATCTCTATTATCACTCCCTCAACCTCAATGTCGTGCTCCTTTCTGTCTTTCTCATATTTGAGGCCTTTTACGAACTTATCCCCTCTGATTTCCTTGATGTTGGCCTCGTTGATATACTCCACCTTATCATTGCCATTTATTCTCTCAACAAGATACTCCTGGGCATTTGGCTCATCTGCTGCATCAAGAAGATATATCTTCTCTGCGATGTTGAGCATGAAGTCAGCTGCCTCAAATCCTGAGTTGCCCCCTCCTATCACAGCGACCTTCTTTCCCTTGAACAGCGGGCCGTCGCACACAGAGCAGTAGGTGACTCCCTTGTTCGCGAATCCCTTCTCTCCTGGCACATTGAGCTTTCTTGCCCTTGCCCCTGAGCAGATTATGATTGCCCTTGCCCTATACTCATTCTTGTTTGTCTTTATATTGAAGTTATCATTCTCCAGCTTCTCAACTGCCTGAACAGTCTCCTGCTTCACATCAACATCATTGAATTTCATCTGCTCAAGCATCTTTTCAGAGAACTCAGCCCCTGTTGTCTTGACAATGCCCGGATAGTTCAGGACCTCTCCTGAGACATTGAACTGGCCGCCAAAATCAGTTGAGAGAATCAGGAAGTCCATCCTTTTCCTGGCAGCGTAAACCGCTGCTGTAAGGCCTGCAATACCTGCTCCGATTATTATGCACTCACGGGTTCTTCCCTCTTTTTCTGCCATCACAGGCTGTTAGGGGCCTGTTGTTTTTATGTTTTGCGGGATAGGCATTGGAAAATGAAGCAAAAAACCTAATCTTTCAACCACCAAAATCTTTAAATAGCATCTTTGCACACTTTTTTATTCTAGGTTTTATGGGGGTGTTAGTTTGGCATTGAAGACAAAAGAGGTAAGAGTGCAGAGTCTGCAGTCAGAGCTTCACGAGAAGCTCTCAGAGATGGACACAAAGATAAGGAATTCTTTCAGGACAGTCAAGGAGGAGTTTGAGGACCACCTTGATGCCATAAACGAGAACACACAGGAGATACAGGGGCAGTATGAGTCCCTGGCTGAGATCAACAGGAAGATTGACAAGCTCAGCGAGCGCGTGGATAATGTCTCTGCAATGGTGGGGGAGATAATGAGCGAGAGGAGCAGCATATCCCTCAGCCCTGACGAGCAGAGGGTATTCCTTTTGCTGTACATGCATGAGGAGGGCTTCCTGGCCTTTGAGGATATACTGGCAAGGACACATTTTGACAATGACTACTGCAGGGACCTGATCAGCTCAATGCTTGACAAGGGCATAAAGCTTGTGAGAGAGGTGGATGACGGAAAGCTTTACCTCAAGCTGAACCCTTACTTCAAGGCAAGGCAGGTCAGGGAGAACATTGTCAAGATAGATCAGTCTGTTGTCCAGCAGATGGAGAACAAGGTTCTTGGGAGTTATTTTTGATTTTGTTGATTTATTCCTTTCTCTTTCTTTATGATTCTCAGTTTTTCCGGAAGTTATCACAAGACACTGGACATCTATGGACACCATGTTTAAGTATTCTGAATAATCCTCAGTTTAAATGACAAATAAGTTTTATTTGGATACCTGCATCTGGAGGGATTATCTTGAGGACAGAAAGGACAGGTTTAGGCCTCTTGGTGAGTGGGCTCATAGGTTGATAAGAAAGATTATCGATGATTCTGAGATTATCATAATCAGTGATATTTTATTAAAAGAGCTGGGGAGGGATTTAACAGATGATCAAATTAGAAATATGCTGGGCATAATCCCTGTTCAATTAATAATGAATGTTTATCACACTGAAACACAGGCAAGGCTTGCTATGGGCATAAAGAAGAGAAACAAGATACCTTTTAATGATGCTCTCCACTCAGTTATTGCCAGGGAATGCGCTGCTGTTTTAGTATCGCGCGACTCACACTTACTTTGTTTGCCTGGATCTGAAGTGTTTAAACCAGAGGATTTACTTTAAGTTATATTTCTTCATTATCTCTTTGCCAACAACCCCTCTGGCTTCCTCGTCATTGTGTTTAAATTTTCCTTTCATGCTTCCTCTCAATCGGGAGAGTCTTTTAAGCGCTCTTTCTTTCTCAACCTCCCGTATCTGCCTCCTTATGGCCTCCCTGATAAATTCTGTTTTTGTTGTGTAACCAGTATCCATTGCCTTTTCCATCTCTTTTCCAAGGTTCTCATCTACCTTTATTGTTATTGATTCCATGATAAGACCAAGTAAGACCAAGTAATATTTAAAATTTTCTTTTTTGGAAAATTTAAACCAGGAAGTCTTTGATCTTCCCGACAACCACTCAGTTTAAGGCCTTAAGCTGGTTTGGGTTTTTCTTTTTCTTTCTTTATATGTCCCTCCTGATGTTTCCCGCCCTAATGCACAACCTCCTGAGTGTGTTTTTCTTCTTTTCATGCACAACTCCCTGCTTCTGCTTCCAATAAGCCCGCCCAGCAATATGCTATGAGTTTGCTTTGGGTTAATCCCTGGCTTGCTGGGTTTGTGCCCTCAGCATCCTGAAGGGGGTGGGATTGCCAGACTTCGTCTGGCAATTCTAATAATCCCAGACGAGCTTGCGAGTCGGGATTATTTTTAGGTGGGATTCGCTCTGTTTGTAAATCTGAGATGGCGGCGGCACAGTAAGGAGAGATTACCAGATTGAATAATGGCCATTTTTCCTGATGTTTCCCGCCCTCTTCCTTCTCTGGCATGCTTCTTTGGACTGGCCTTTCCCGCCCAGTAACATGCTGTGAGTGCGCGGTGGTCCAAAAGCTGATCCCTGTTTCTTTCCCCCCTCCCCTTTTAGCCTGCTCCAGCTACCTCTTCTTTCGGCATTATCCCGACACCCGCTCATTTGATACTTTAAAGCTTGGGTGAGGTTGTTCCTTGTGGTTTTTCTCTGTTTTTGAATGTGTGTTCATTGCTTTTTTATGATATTTCCTGCCCCCATGCACAACCTTTGGCTTCCCTATTTGCTTATGTATCTGCTCAAAACCTGCTCATCTCTCCAATAGGCTCACCCAGCAATCTTCTTGTTTCTCCTGTCATTCATTTTTATTATTCATATTCTTCAGGCATTTTCCCGACAACCGCTCATTTGAACCCCTCATTCTCTAATAATACCGACAATTGTCTGTATTGTATCAGTCTGTATTATTCCGACAACATTATGGTATTTTGTGTTGTGGTTTTCTTTTTCTTGCCCGACAATGTTCTGGATTTTAAATAGATGCAGAATGAGAAAAAGCAAGATTAGTTTAGGAATAATAACAGAAAAAGGAAATAACGCTAAAAACTTTTAAGCTTCAATTGAATGTTCTTGTCTTGGGTTTTGGGTGTCATGCTCCTCTGCTTCCTGCCTGTCAACCTGGTTCATGCCCTGCTTTTCCCTGATCTTCTCATTCTTCACAGAGCGCTGAAGCTCTTTTATCAGGCTCTGTGTTGTGTTAAGGTTGTCCTGTATTGCAGATATTGACTTCTGGAAGGCCTGCTCTAATGTATTGCCGTTGAGCTTATAGCCGATTATGACCCTTCCTTGATTGATGAAGCTTGTCTTTATTATAAGGCCTATATCAGTCCATCTTCCCAGATAATCATACATTGTCTGCCTGCTTATGCCTGCAAAGTCTCCCATATCCTCAACTGTCATTACAGCTATCTCAGGCTTTTTCTTTCTGTAGGCCTGCTTTGCTCTCTCGTAGAGCTCCAGAAGGATGTTGTGCATTCGGTCTGTAGAGCCTCTTTTCCTCGGCATGAGGCCTATTCTTGCCATTATGACCTGGGCAAGCTCCTCTGCTGAAGGGTTCATACCAGGCTCGTTGTTTGTAAGCACTATTTTCTCGTTCTTTAGTTTAATCACCTCTGCAGGAAATTATGTTATTTTGCTTTTTAAGTTTTTGGGATTTTGCCGACATAAGCTAAAATAGAGCCATAAAACTTTCAGTGTTGATTAAAGGTTTTAGATGGATAATATTTATATATCAAATGGTTCTCTATTGCTCTGGGGTTAATATGTTTCCAGGATTTCAGCATGGCTACAGGACAACGCAAAAATATCTTGACAACGTAGCTCAAAGCATGGCAGAGCAGGAAGAAGTGTCTGCTCAGGATCTGATAACAAAGAACATGGAGTGGCTTATTAAGGATACTGATCTTGGGGAAGCAGCAGGCACCATAACAGCGCTTATCAGGGGATTTGTGAATCACCCTGAGGTAACTTCCAAGGCTGTAAAATACATGATAGATTTTAATCATAAACAATAAGTTTCTAGCAGAATTAGAATAAGGCCAAATAAAGGCTTTTCTCTGAAAATAGGATGTCTATATAGGCTGATTTTGGTGTTTTTTGCCTGAAACTTTTAGTTTATTTTTTATTCGGGATAATTCCGAATTTAGGGATTGCGAAAAAATGGGATATTCTGGGATAATGGCATAAAGGAATTTGCTGGTGTGGAAATATCTGACAATGTCTGGGATAATCCCGACAGTTTTTGCAAAACAAGTTTGAGGGGTTCTGCATGAGGAACCCGCTTTCCACAATCAAATCCTGGAAAAGATGCGATTCAGGGATATATTGCTGGGTTGTTTGGAGATTATTCCGACAGGTGGGAACTGGTGTGGGAAATAGTAATATTTATATTACTCAATGTATTAATCTGTTTGATGATAAGAAAATCAACAAAGCTGGTGATTGACAATAACCCAGAAGAGTTTGATGGAGGCCTGCCATTATCAGAGGGGGAGATTCTTGTCAAAGACAGCCAGAAGTACAAGGTCACTGAAAAGAGAATAACTATATCTGGAGAAAATGTTGAGATAACCTATATTCTTGAGAAAGCTTAAAATCTACTGTCAGATATAAAAAGGTTTTGATGGAATCATAAACTAAGAATATACAGCCTAAATTTATTAATATCTGCATATTTCTCTTTTTTCAGATATTTTCAGTCCACATTTATTGAATAATGCTGACAGTTAGAGGAAAAGCACAGGTATATGATCCTTGACCTCTGATCCTTAAGCAGTGATCTTTAATCA
>JAWOBY010000039.1:0-43611 GCA_046484055.1 Candidatus Woesearchaeota archaeon
TTTTCCTGAAGAGAGGCCGAACAGCTTTTTCATTATCATCGCTCTTGATATGGTGAATATGCAATTCAGCTTTATCACACTGTCTTTTACTGCGCCTTCTTTCCTTGACAATGGAATTCCTTCCATCTCTTTATTGCTTGTGATGCCCGCCACAACCACATTATCCATCTCCTCAAAAAGCACGAGAGCAGATGATTCCCAAACTCATTCATTTTGTCCCCTTATAATTAAGGGTTGCCGTCGCCAACCCCATTTCATGTGTTTTTCTCCAAAGTTCAGACATTTCAATGATTTTAAGTTGTGGATTTGCGATTTTGATTTACTCGATTCTAGAGTGCTTCATGTATACTGCCTATCATTTTTTTGAAGCCTCAATAAATCTTTTGAAAAGTTTGTCTCCAATGAAATCATAATCATTTACTTGATCATAATCAACCCATTTATAATTTGCAAGACCATCGGCATTAACACTTACTATGCCCGATATATATCTGCATATATAACCTATCTTACAGCACAAATTTCCTGAATGATCACCCAATTCTGCAATGAATGGAAATAAGACATCCACTTCAAGACCAGATTCTTCTTTGATTTCTCTTTTAAGCGCTTCAATAAGGTTTGATTCTCCTGCATTCAAGCGTCCGCCAGGCAATATCCATTTTTCTGAATGTGTCGGGAAGTTTGACTTTTCAAATTGAAGAATTAAAAATTTGTCATTATCGTCAAATATTAATGCATATTGGGCAATATTAACTAAAGCATATTCAACCATTTTAATCACCATCCAGATCTGATTCTAGATGTTCAAGTTCTTTAACTTTTATTCCATCAAATTCAAAATCTCCAGATAAGACTTTTTTGTTTCTTCAACATTCAGAAAAATATGTTTTAATCTTTGTTTATCATACAAAGTGCTACCAAAAACTTCTTCTCTTAATACAAATTGATTGGATATATTTTTTCTCATTTTTTCCAAACGTATTTAAAAAGATATATTATTCTAAACTTTATAAATCTTTTCAGTCTCTAGTGATAATGCTCCCGAATGACCGAGAGTTATGATGCAATCTGTGGCGAAGCCGCCCCGCGGTGACCCACTTCTGCAGGCAGCTCAAACAATCCTCGTCTCCTCTGCGATTATCTCCTTCTCCCCCTTGTACCTCTCCCTTGTACCTCTCCCTTGTACTCATCGACACTTCCCCTTACCTCAACATAATCTCCCTCTCCTACTGGAACATGGGAGTCCTTGAACAGGAAAACAGAGACTGCATACTCCTGATGTCCTGCTCATCTCCCCTTTATTGCCCTGTAGAATTTCTCGATCGCCATCCACCCTCCCGCAATGAGCATGGCCCCTCCCAGCATGAGAGAAGTGGCAGCGATATTCGTATTCCCTGTCTCCTCATGCTCCTTGATCCTCATCAGGTCATCTCTTCCCTCAATGATGGTTTTCCTTGCATACCCCTGCTCACTGACACTCTCCGGATCATATGACGTTTGAAGAGACTGCATGCTGTTGACAATCCCGTCCAGATGATTTTCGCTTTTGTCCCTCAGGTTAAGGCTGTTCAGCCCTGAGATTTCAGAGGTCAATCCTGAGATGTCCGCTTCTGAGGGCGGTTCTCCTGAAACGCATGCCTCCTTGAGGGATGTGATTGCGCTGTCAAATGTTTCATTCTCCCTTGACATCTCATCCCATGAGTAGGACATCCCTGCTCCTGTCATGTAAATGCCTGCGCATGCGACCGCGCCGTAGCCTGCTCCCTTCATCCCCTCCTTCATCCTCTTCCTGGTCCTGTATTCCATGAGGATGAAAAAAGCATAGAGGTTTATAAATTTTTTGCAGCATGACTACTTGAGGATGGAAACAGATGAATGGGGAGTGAGGGGGATGCCATGCTCAAAAGAAGCCATGCTCAAACAATCCTCATCTCCTCTGCTATTATCTCCTTCTCTCCCTCATACTCATCGACACTGCCCCTCACCTCGACCTCGTCGCCTTCAGAAAGGCCCATATAATCAGGGTAGTCCCTGCTGAACATCACGACAGATATCTCCTCATTCTTCTGCAGGCCTATTATCATCACATCTTCATTCCTGAATATCCTGCTGACGCTCCCCCTCACCACAACATCGCCCTCCGCCTCGCCCATCGTTATCCTGCTGATGTCTGTCTCGCCCGCATCAATGCTGCCCGAGATAATGTAAAGCGCAACAACCCCCACTATGCTGCATACGACAGAAGCCCTGAGCAGGAATCCCTCATCCATGGCAGGGAAAAGGAAGCTGTCTTTTATATGCGCTTCGGATGAATGACCGCAAATGCTTCGGGATCACAGCAGCAGATACGGAAAGTTTTCATGACGCGCAGGAATATCCGGAGATATCATGGGTGAAAACATGAATCAACCCAAAAGACGAAGCGGGCCGGAGCGCGGCTGATGATGGATGAGGTGCAAAAATTATTTAAACACCCAGACAAACACAAAAAAAAGTTTTTCCATGAAAGCCATAATAATCTGCAAGTCAGTCCACCAGAACAACACAGAGAAGATAGCAAAAGCCATGGCCAAGAAGCTCGGCGCGCGTCTGGTGAAGCCTGAAGATGTGAAGCCCGATGAGTTGATGGGTTATGATATTGTGGGCCTGGGCTCAGGAATCTACGCCGGAAGGCACCATGCTTCGATACTCGGCCTCGCGGAAAAGCTTCCCTGCCCAGAAACAGAAAAGAAAGCCGGGAAAGCCGGCAAAAAGAAAGCCGGAAGATCAGGCAATAAGAGCGGGAAGATGGCAGGCATGCCCGAGATTTTTGTGTTCTCCACAGCAGGATTCCCCTCAAAGCTCTGGCACAGGGCCCTGAAGAAGAGACTGGAGGGAAAGGGTTTCAGCATATCAGGCGAGTTCAGATGCAGGGGCTTCGACACGTTCGGGCCTTTCAGGATCATAGGGGGCCTGAACAAGAGGCATCCTGACAGGAAGGACATCAGGAAAGCGGAAAGGTTCGCTGAGAGTTTAGGATGACTGAGAGTTCAGGATAACAACCCTGTCAGGAGGATCATTCCTGATGGCTGTATTATTCCGATCTCTGTATGATAAATCAATAAAAGATAGAGAATGAATGAAAAGCATGAATGATTGATTTTAGAGAATGAAACAAGCGCTTGCGATCTGCCTGGATAAGAATGAAAAGATAGAGCGGATCAGAAAAAGATATGTTCCTGACTATGAAAAAACTGAACCGCATATCACACTAGTCTATCCATTTGAATTTAAAGACCAAGATAGACTTAAAGAACATATTTCTGAATCATTGAAAGAATTTGAGCCCTTTGAGATTTCATTGAGAGGTTTACAGAAATCCTCTGAAGGATATTATCTCTATCTTCTTGTGGATAAGGGGGAAGAAAAGATTGCAGGTATGCATGAAAAGTTGAATGGCGGAATACTGAAAAATTTTAGAAATGCTGATATGCCAGAATACATTGCTCATCTGTCAATCGGTGTTTTTGGATCAGAAGAAGAAAGAGAAAAAGCGATTGATGATATCTCCAGAATGGATGTTAAATTTGAAACAAAAGTTGAATCCATCCAACTTTTGACAATCGATGAGAACCATTCTCTGAACTCCAAAGAAGATTTCTATTTATGAGCGCCTTTTTTGTTCGCAATCAACAGTTATCCTGATTATACGAAACTGTTATGCAGAACTCGATCCTTAACCTTCACTCAACCTTTATGGCTTCCTGAGGGCACTGCGCCTCGCATGCGCCGCAGCCGATGCATTCATCAGGCTTGACCGCTTTCGATTTCCCCTTCTCCAGCTTGAAGACTTCCATGGGGCAGACCTGGACGCATGTCCCGCATCCGGTGCATTTGCTCTTGTCTATTACAGGCTTGGCCATGATTAACCCTTTTGTTTCATCATCTGACTGGCCGTCAGTTCATTCACTGCCGGCATTGCCTTTTCCGGAGGCATCTCCGGAGCTTTCTTTTGAAGAACCAGCATCTTCCTTCTCATCCCCTGCAGGCTCTGAAACCTTTTCCTCTTCTTTCCCTCCTGCGGCCTCATTCTTCGCTTCGCTTTTCTGCACTGGCCCTTTGCTCTCCGCATCTGAGCCTTCGGCCGGCTTACCTGCAGGTTTGTCTTTTGCGGGAGTTCCGGAAGTCTCTTTTGCAGGAGTTTTGCCTGTTCCGCTGCTCTCCCCGCTTTTCTTCTCTTCCTTCTCTTCCTTCTCTCCCTTATTTCCCTTCTCTTCAGCGGCTTCAGCAGCCGTCTCATTCTCTGCTTCACTCTCAAGCTCCATTACCCTTATGTCGAACACTCTGAGAGGATAAATCTTGCTCAATGGTTTCTTTATGTTCCTCTGCAGATTGTTGCTCACCAGCTCCTTGCACAGTGTCTCGTAAGCCATTCCTCTTACTGACCTTATTATATGGGCTTTGGCGTGCTTCCTGAGGTTCGTCAGCACTGAGTTGGTGGTGTTTGAGAATGTTATCATGAAAGGCTTCATCCAGACCCTTTTCCCGTCTGAGGTCTTGCATAGGAATGAATCATCAACCCTCTTCTTGCCCCTTCTCACAAGGCGCCTTAAGGCGGCAGGGCTCATCTCCATGCGCTTCATCCCTGTGTAGGCGGTGTCACCCATCACCTTATTGACCTCGAATGTCACACTGATGTTCTGCTTCTTTATCTCGCCGGTGAGGGTGGTCATGTTCGTGGTCACTCTTCTGCCTACTATAGTATTAGGATCAAGAGCGGGTGTTTCACCCAGAACCATCTCATTGAAAAGCTTAGGAGCGAGTATCCTGTGCCATCTCTTCTTCTTCCATACATCAATTGTCTTATCTGCTGATTTCGCTTTAGCTTTGGCCATGTTTATGACACACTCACAATAAGCCTGTTGGGAAAATAGTGGATTTATAAGGTTTTTGGTTTTGACTGCCTGAGAGCTGCGGCCTGAGATATGATGGGGCCTCACGGAATCCTTCCAAAACCTTTTTAAAGGGGTGAGCAGGACAATCTCCTGCGCGGGGATGCCGGAGCGGTCAATAAGAACAGGGGGCAACCCCTTCTCTGACCAGACGGGATGGGCTTAGGCAAGTCTGCCTGGGTGTGATGAGCCTTTGGCTATGATTTTAAGACACCCATTGGCTTAGTGCCTTCGGGGGTTCAAATCCTCCTCCCCGCATTATTATACCTTTTTTTGTGCGCAGAGGTCTGCCATCAACCCCCATTTTTCCGGGATAATCCACCTATGAATCCAGAATCAGGCCAAAAAACCAAATAAAGGGCATAAAATTCTTAAAAAGGTTTTAAGAGTATTTTTGGACTTTTAGCTCCCAATGGAACTCTTTTTGGCCTTGCAATCAGATTTGGACCGTCAAAAATCCCTTTCCAACTTATTGTCCCGCCAAAGTTATATAAATCATCTAAACAATAGGGTATCCTATGGCTTTAAGAGTTGGCTATCGAGAAGCCCGCGGAAAGAGAGTCAGGAGAGTTAGTCAATAAGGATTAATATAGGATGGGGTTTTAAGGTTTTAACGCAGGAGAAGCATCAGGGACCGTACCAGCAAGGCACACCGCAGCTATGAATCATGCGATGGCCTCATCCGGTCCCGGCAGAGAATGGAAGGGGCGGAAAGAACGGAAAGAAACAAAATGTCTATCATGGAGTGATGAACTCCTGAGATATGACAAAAATGCCTTCAAAAGCCCTGATGCTTCATATGAATGCACAGAAAGCCCAAATCCGGACAAAAACTTTATAAATGACCATCAATGAATCACATTCAGCCTTTTATTTGATTTGTTTTTGAGGCGGGAAGATAGCCAACTTCTAAGATAGCCAACTAGATAGAGATAGCCAACAAAGGAGAAAAAACCGAATACGGAGGTGTATTCAGTGAAAGTGCGCAAAGCGATTAAAAAGATTGCAGCACTTGGCGCAGGTATCACCATGGTCGGTGCTACCATTCTCGGCGCGACGGCAGCGGATCTGTCAAATTATCCGTCACCGTTTGTCAAGGATGGTCAGTTCAACGGCCTGATTGTGGTAGGCGACCAGGCAGCTGCAGAAGATGTGGTTGGCGCTGTGGATATAGGAGCTAGCCTTCAGTACGCTATGAGGCAGGAGGCTGCTGTCAGCGGCGGAGGCCAGTCTGCAGTGACAATAAGCGAGGGAAAGAAGATAGAGAAGGTAGGGAACAGGATGAACTACGGGGAAGAGATAGAGGATGTTCTCGGAGCCCCATTGGATGAAGAAGACCTGCCCGTGATCCTCGCAGACGAGAATTACAATGACAACGAGGGACAGACAGACAACAAGGAAGATTACAGCCAGAGACTGTACTTCCTGAACACCACAGGTGCGACAGGAGAGCATGACGACCTGGGAACAGGACAGCTGATTTTCGAGCAGGATGATGACGGCGAGGAGCTGGCAGATGACTACCTTGTGTTTGACGACGGATCAGGGGACAACATGTACAGGTACAAGCTGTTGTTTGATTCATCGGTAGAATTTACCAACAGTTCAACGAACACGCCGGCAGAAGACCTCGAGGACACTGTCCTGACGATACAGGGAGATGACTACACCCTGATCGATGTGCAGTACGATTCGTCAACCTACGCGCTGGAGAAGCTTACGTTCCTGTCAGGAGAGACAATAATCTGGCTGCAGCAGGGCAAGACCATCAAGAGGACGCTTGACGGCACTGAGCACGAGGTTGAGGTCACTGACGTGAACGACGCTGAGGACATGTGCGGTGTGTCAGTTGACGGCGATGTGGTGTGGATAGACACAGGCAAGACGCAGACAGTCAATGGAGTCACAATAGGAGTGACAGACGCTGTCGCTGTCCACGCTCAGCTTCAGGACGTTGACATCTGTAAGCTGAATGTCGGAGCCAGAGAGATCACCATGGAAGACGGCAAAGAGATCTCTGTTGACGGTGATGACGTGGACAACTCAAATGCGGACATCCTGGGAGACACCTCAGGAGGAGAGTGGGATGGTCTGAACATCACCTACGAGGTGGATGACGAGGAGTTCATCCCTGCAGGCGGAAGCATCACAGACCCTGTCTTCGGAAAGTTCGAAGTGAGGTTCGAGGGAATGTCCAAGAGCACAGAGGAGATGAGTCTGGACTCATCCTCTGACGATGCGACCTTCACCTTTGAGAACAACAATGGTGATGAGGTAGAGATACCCTACTACCACAACGAACTTAATTTCGGGAATGACAACATCACCATGGGAGAAGACTACGAGACAGAGAACTGCGACGGACGACTATTGCTTGAAGGAGAGAATTGTGACATCACCGGCAGTGATTACGGTGAGATAGAGGGAGTGCAGTTCCTTCTCGTGACCAACGGAAAGGAAGCCCATGTGATGGAGGTCGAGTCCATAGACAACGGAACCGACGAGACCACGGCTGACCTCTACGACGTGACGTTAGGGAAGTCCTACGACGACAAGGACATAACGCTGGATGGCAACCCCAGTTCCATAGAACTTGGCTCTCTGGGAACAATCCAGCTGACGTTTAATGGAACAACGCCTTCCTTTACGGCCACTGACGTGAATCTTGAGTCTGATGGCAAAATAGAGACCAAGAAAGGCGCGGAACTGAGCTTCGGCAAGACCTTCAGCGACAACAGCACTGAGATCAATGTCACTGAAGGGGACGACACAGAGGACAACAACAGGATGGCAGTCAGCACGAGCCTCTACTTTGACGAGGGTTCAGACGACTCCATAGAGATAAACACGCCAGAGCTGATAGACGTAGAAGGCAATTCATGGCACAACCCTGGTGTGCAGGCGAGCGACGACGACTCTGACACAGAGTACTATGTGACCGAGTGGGGAACGAAAGTGACCTATGACTCAGACGACAAGAACGACCTCACCATCGAGTACCCTGAAGGTCAGGTGTACGGTAATGTGTTTGTCGCGCCTGTCGGTGCATCTGTGTCAGGCGCAGCAGGCGGAGAGCTCACGACAGTGACTCTGAACCAGATCAATGTTGCTGCAAAGCTGGCAAGTGAAGTCGAGGGTCAGGAAACAACACAGAACCTGATCGCTGTCGGCGGACCTGCCATCAACAAAGCTTCAGCAGTATTGATGGGCCTTGACTTCCCTGCAAGCGGCGACGAGAGCGGCATTGAGTCGGGAACAGCTATGATCAAGCTGTACGAGAACGGCGACAATGTTGCGATGGTCGTGGCTGGTTATGACGCAGAGGACACAAGGAGAGCGACAACTGTCATGGCTAACCATGAGGACTACGACCTGTCAGGTGACGAAGTTGTCGTCACAGGAACAAGCCTGTCCGACATAACCGTTAACGCGCCCGAGTAAACCCAAAATTTTCTTTTTCTTTTTTTTTCTTTCCTTTATCAATACACGCTTTCTCCAGCGGATACGCAGCAGCATAGGATCAAGAATCAGATTTTCTCCCCTGCAAAAATATTATGCTTTGCTGTCTTTATCCTTATATTGACAGTCCTGCCCGTGTCTTCACTGCAGTTGAAGACTGTTATCGCCCTGTCTTCTGCAGCTGCGATCCTCTCATTCCTCCTCCTTCCCCTGCACACAACAGCTGCTTTGATGACATCCCCTCTCCTGAAAGACATGGGCAGCTCTTCCGTCTTCTGGTTTGCGGCGCCCGCATCCTCAGCATCATTATATCCCAGTTTCACGCCGTGCTTCTTCCCCCACTCGTCAAGCTTTTCAGAGAACTCCTCCCATGATATCTCTTTCGCGGGCTTCTTCCCTTTCCTGTGCGCGATGAACTTCTGTATGCCCATTCTGCAGCCCAGCTCTTTTGCGAATGATATCAGGTCCTCCATGTCGCTGTCATTGACTCCCTTCAGCCATACAGGCGCGAGCACAATATCAAGCTTCTTTGAGGCGTACTCCGCCATCCTCCTGACATGGCCCGAATCATAATTCCTGCCTGACAGCTCAATGCCCTTCTCCCTGCTGAGGGTGTTGAGGGACAGGTTGATCTGCGAGAGCCCCGCATCCGCCAGCCGGTCTATGAGATCCTCTGAAAGAAGCGCCCCGTTCGTCATGACGGACACTCTGCCGACCTGCTCCATGGCTGCTATCCTCCTGACAAGAGAGACTATGTTCTGATACAGCAGGGGCTCGCCGTGAGGGTTTATGAACACCTCCATCCCACCGCCCATCCCTTTATCCGACTTGAATTCAAGGAGGTATTCAAGCTCTTCAATGAGATAATCCTCCTCCACAACATAATCAGTCATCTTTCCCGCGTGCAGGCCCTCCCCCACAGAGCAGAAACTGCAGTCGATATTGCATCCTGTGACTGGCTTGACCTCAATCATGCGGGTGCCCTTGTCCACTATCCCGAAATACAGCGTTCCAAAGAGGGGTATTCCCGAGTTTTTGTGGATATAGACAGCTTTCCTGCCGTTGAGCCTGTTCCTCAGCTCAGGGAGATGCTTTGCCACAAGCCTGTTGAATTTCCTCTCAGCCTCAGCGCGGGGCATGCCCTCAAGCTCGATGGAATTCCTGCTGATCAGCGACTTATACATCCTTGAAAGCTCCTCAAGAGGTATCCTGAACTCGAACATGCCCATGAGCCTGACATTAAGGGAGCCCTCCCTTTCCTCAAACTCAAGATTGCTGAACTCCAGATTCGCCATGAAATCACGAACATCGATATATTTATAAAATTTTATGAAATGGTTAGACTGTCCAGAATATTTAAAGCCCACAGCAGTCAATATAACAATTATAGCACTGGATGTGCCTGATACTGCTGACATTCTCCCCATGGCTCTGACAGCAGGAACAGCTGATGGAGCAGGTTCCCCCTCACACCACCAAAAATATTTATAAACAACGGCATACCCACTCTGTTGATGGGGGGATCGTTAAGAATGCCGGAGGACCAGAAGGACCAGACAAAGGACAAAGACGTCAATATAACATACGAGACCCTGTTCGAGCTCCTGAGAAGGGAGAAGAGCAGGGAGGACCTTCAGGAGCTTCCTGAGACATTCTTTGAGGATGTGGTGGAGTATCTCAAGGACAAGAGCAGGGTGACAAGGAGCAGCCAGGAGAACGCATTCTCTGAGGAGGAGATGGAGAAAGCGAGGGTCCAGCTGGCCAATATAAAAAGGATAGTGAGGGAGCTCTATGAGAGGAGGGAGAAGAAGATAATAAGCATGGCCCTCAACAAGTCCAGGACCAAGAGCAACCTTGTCAATACCTCTGCATTATTGCGGGAGGAGAATAAGCTTTATGATGACCTGAGGAAGATCATGGACTTTTTCAGGGAGGGCATACTGTCCAATGTGCTTGCTGAGAAGACCCCTGAAACAAGCGGCAAAAGCCCTGCAGATGCAGGCGCAGGAGGGGATGGGCAGGAAAGCCCTTCAACCCCTGAATCAGGGCCTGAGGGAGCTGAGAATAGTGTTCCAGAACCAAAAGAGTTAAAAAAGGAAGCTGTTCCCAATACAAAAACCAAGACCATAAGGTTTATAAAGCCGGTACCCAAGTTTGCCGGCAGCGATCTTCGCATATACGGCCCCTTCGACGAGGAGGACATCGCCAGACTGCCTGAGGATGTGGCTGACGTGCTCATAAACAAGGGAAGGGCAGAGGCGATGGAGAGCCAGAACACACCAGCATGATCGCCCTGATGATTGATATGATTGATGACACAATCAGAACATGATATGATCAGCAAAACATGATGAATATGATAAACATGATACAATCCTCATCGAGGTGTATGAAATGAAGCTTCCAAAGACAGCAAGAAGATTGTGCCCCTTCTGCGGGAAACACACAGAACACAAGGTAAAGCAGTCAAAGAAGAAGAACGCGAGCTCCCTCACCTACGGCTCCAAGTACAGGGCAAGAAAGAGGGGAAAGGCGAGAGGATACGGCAGTATGGGCAGGTATTCAAAGCCGGCCATAAGCAAATGGAAGATGACAGGCAAGAAGAGCACAAAGAAGACAGACCTGCGCTATGAGTGCAAGGAATGCAAGAAGGCCCACATGCAGAAGTTCGGCATAAGATCCAAGAAGGTAGAGTTCGCCTGATGCTGCATTGTGCCTGATATTACCCTCCAGCCCATGATCACTGTTCACTCATCATTTGCATGACCGAGAGGTGTTCCCATGAAACAGACGAAAGAACCCACATCAAAATTCATAAAAGTCAGATGCCCTAAATGCAAGAACGAGCAGATAGTATTCGGCAAGGCATCATCAGAGATGAAATGCCTGGTCTGCGGCAAGATGCTCGCAAAGCCGACAGGAGGCAAGTCTGCTGTCAAGTCCAGGATACTCGAAGTCCTTGAATGATCAGCGGATGAGCCGGCGGAGTGCGCAGGAATCACAGCACAGGAATGCACAGGCACAGCCGGAGTGCGGGGCCATGGTGACACCAAAAAATGCTCTACAGCAAGAAAGGATACCCTGAGGAAAGTGAAGTAGTTCTATGCACAGTCAAGAAGATACACAATAATTCAGTTTTCGTCGTTCTTGATGAGTATGACAGGACAGGCATAATAAACATATCAGAGATATCCCCCGGAAGGATAAGGAACATCAGGGATTACGTCAAGGAAGGCAAGAAGTGCATATGCAAGGTCCTCAGGGTCAATGAGGAAAGGGGGCACATAGATCTCTCCCTTAGGAGGGTGACAGAGTCGCAGAGAAGAGAGAAGAACGAGATGATAAAGCAGGAGCAGAAGGCGGAGAAGATAGTGGAGATGGCCGCCGAGGAGCTCAAGAAGCCCATGAAAGAGCTGTATGGCAGCATAAGGAATAAATCAGGATACCCGACGCTCCACAGCTGTTTTGAGGATGTGGCGGTTGACAGCTTCTCCCTTGACAAGATACTGGACAAGGATGCATCCAGTAAGCTCACAGAGCTCATCAAGCAGAGGATAAAACCGCCTGAAGTGATGATAGAAGGGAAGCTCAACCTGGTAAGCTATGACCCTGAGGGTGTGGAGATTGTGAGAGAGGCCCTTAAGAGAGCGCAGGGGGATAACATAATCCTCAAATACTCAGGAGGGGGAGAGTACAGGATAAAAGTGACCTCAGAGGATTACAAGACTGCAGAGGACATCCTCAAAAGATCCACAGAAGCCGCCCTCAATCTAATGGAGGAGAAAGGCGGAGAGGGAAGCTTCGCCAGGATAGAGAACGATTAAGTGTGATAGTTGGAGGGATGATCAGGACACTGAAACAGGATGCCGGGAATCAGGGCATGAGGGGATAATATTTCTATGAGACACATAATGCGATGCGCGGTCTGCGGGACTTACACCATGAAGGAAGAGCACTGCGGGCAGAAGACACTGAGCTCAAGGCCGCCGAAGTATTCTCCGGAGGACAGGTACGGAAGCTACAGGAGAAAGGCCAAAGGTATTGAGTGAGATTGGGATTGTGATGATGCTTTGGATGAAATTTTGATTTTTCCCTGTTAAATTAAAAGTTCTTGACAAGTTCTTGACAGCAGCAACAACAATGGATTCATACACTGCTAAAAATCCTTACGGATTTTTACCATATTCGTAAATGCTGAAGATTTACTGTGTAAATTTTCACCATCTGCACTCAGCATTCGTCCTTGTTGCTGCCTGGCTAAATCCAATAGAACGAAAAAATCTACTGCGTTCCTGCCTCGCATAACAGGAGCAGGCCATGCACTGGCAGTGAGACACAACTGGTGAGACACAACCAGTGAGACACAACCAGTGAGACACAACCAGTGAGACACAACTGCAGTCATCCTCTCATCATTCATCTCCTAAGAAAATTTGAGAGCATAAGATACTGGAAGATGAGTTCATATTGCAGGTCAAACTTATCCTCCTTTGCCCCGAATCTCGCTTTTATCCGGCCCCCGCCATCCTCTTTCCGGAGCGGACGGCTTATCCCTCTCCCTGTGGATTTCTCCACCATCGTGTTGAATTCAGCAAAAGCGTCATCAACAGCCTTGTGCGCCCTTTCATCCGGCCCCATGTACTCGAATTCCACCATATAATCCCCTTTCCTGAGTATGGTCTTGTTCTGGCCTTTTGAGAATGTGATGATCTCCTCCAGTTTCTGGTGGTCATTGAGATCATATACCTCTCTTGGCGGCCCGGGAAGCTTTCTGGTGTATGTGCAGGCGATTCCCTCTGTATTAGGCTCTGTGCTCCTGACACAGCCGCGGTCGAACCTCATGAACTTATCAAAATGCATGGCCCCGAACTGCATCCTCTTTATTGTCTCCTCTATCCTGTCCTCAAAGAATGTAGTGCGGTACCTGACAGAGCCTCCGCTATCCCTGTCCTTCCCGATAACATGATCTAGCTCCTTTTCCTGCGGCTGGTAAAACGGCATTGAAAATACCTCTACTGCTTCTGTGATATGCTGGCCAGCAGCGGACAAACGGCCTCTGCCGGCAGAACCTCTTTTTTGTACTCTGATGAGGTAAAGCGCTGAAGCAGCATTCTGATGACATGATTCCCCCCCCAAAACAGAGGGACGACCCTTACCCCCAATCCATATATGGATTCTGTATGCAAGAGTGATATAAAAAGCTTCCTGTGCTGGCCCTGACGAGAATATATGAAAAGAAACATGAAAAGAAAAGAAACATGAAAAAGAAAAAAACCGTGAAAAAGACACAGGAGATACCAACAGGAGGCAAGAAACATCAACAGCAGTAGAATAAGAATCCTAAAGGATGATTGGGATGGAAAAGACAATATCCGCTCACTTCAGCAGCCTGTAGAAAGCATCGAATATGGGGGTGTCCGTAGTGACAGTGTAGAAATCAGCCCCCAGCCTCGTGCATGTATCAGCTATGTCATTCACATGGGCATCCATCCTCTGCTGGTATTCCTTCTGTAGCCTCGGGCTTATGTGCGTCTTCAGCTGCTCGTCAGTCTCTGAATCCTTCAGCTTCATGTCCCCCTCAAGATCAAAATTCCTCTCGACAGGATCGAGCACCTGCACTGCTTTTATGTCATGGCCTCCCAGCCGGTAAAGCGCGTTCTTGATCTCCTCTGCATTGATAAGGAAATCCGATATGAGTATTATCAGCGATCTGGAGTTTATGTGCCTCTTGTACCTCATTATGGACTCGTGTATCATCGAATGGCCTGACGGCTTTGATTCATTCAGGTGCATCACCATGCTGGCGACCTGGCTCATGCCCTTCTCAGGCCTGAATGTCTGAAGGCCTTCGGAGAATGTGGCGAACTGGAACTTCTCGTTGTCCTTCATCGCGAGGAAAGCGAAGCCCACCCCTATCATGGACGCGTATTCAAACTTCTTTATCCGCTTGCCGAAATTCATGCTGGCGGAGCTGTCTATGATTATATGGACAACAAGATTCCTCTCCTCCTCATACCTCTTGACGTAAAGGTCGTCCGTCCTGGCATAGACTTTCCAGTCTATCAGCCTTATGTCATCGCCAGGCGCATACACCCTGTGGTCCTTGAACACAAGGCCGCGCCCTTCAGCAAGAGATTTCTTTTCCCCTGTGTATTTGGAGGTGACCCTCTTGCGGATTATCAGGCTGAATCTTCTCAATTCGTCAAGGAAACTTGTGTCTATCATGTTTATCATCTGCAATGCAGGTCATGGAATTTCATCAAACATGCTTATCCTCTGCTCCGGCCACCATCCAGTATGCCCCATGACCATGTCATGATTCGCGGGCGGCAGCTCATCCGGCCTTGATCATCTGACCTTGCTAATCAGGTGTTGCTCATTTGGCCTTGCTTATCGCTTCCTTTATGACCGCATCAGCATCCATCCCTTTCCTCTCTGCCTCAAAATTGAGGATTATCCTGTGCCTCAGTATGGGGTATGCCATGGTCTCTATGTCCTCGCTCGACACGTGGTTCCTCCCGTGCATGAGCGCCCTGGCCTTTGACGCCAGTATAAGCCCTATAGACGCCCTCGGTGAAGCGCCGTATTCAAGCAGATCCTTCATGTTCCTCGTGCTGACAACTATCTTCACCGCCTTGTTCCTCAGGTCATTAGCTATGGGGATCTGCCTGGTAATCTTCTGGAGGGAGAGAAGGTTCTTCTTCTCCAGCATCGGCTTCTGGCTCTGCTCGGTCTCCTCAGAAGCATACTTATGCACTATCTTGACCTCATCCTCATAGCTGGGGTATTCTGTCTTTATCTTGAATATGAACCTGTCGGCCTGCGCTTCAGGCAGGGGGTATGTGCCTTCCTGCTCTATGGGATTCTGTGTCGCGAGCACAAAGAAAGGCAGGTCCAGCTTGAATGTGCTGTTGCCCACTGTGACCTGCTTCTCCTGCATGGCCTCAAGAAGGGCTGACTGCGTCTTTGGAGTTGCCCTGTTTATCTCGTCAGCCAGCACTATGTTGGAGAATATGGGCCCCTGCTGGAACTTGAATTCCCTCCTTCCGGAGTGCTCCTCTATTATGTAGGTCCCTGTGACATCCGAGGGCATGAGGTCGGGAGTGTTCTGTATCCTGCTGAACTTCAGGTCCATGAGCCCCGCCAGGTTCCTCACGATCATTGTCTTGGCCAGACCGGGATACCCCTCAAGCAGGGCGTTGCCGTCGCAGAGCATGCCCGCGAGTATCTGCTCTATCACATCATGCTGTCCTATCACAGTCCCTCCCATCTGCTGGAATATTGTATCAAAAATCCCTTTGTAATCCTTCATGTTTTCCCTCCTTTGTTCATCCTTTGTTTCGGCTGATCATGCCATGCAGCGCATCATCATTCAGCAGTCTCATGCTGCAGCAACCGCTCCTGTCCTTTAAGCATTCATCCCATGGCCGGCCTTATCCTGTGGCCAGCCTCTTGAAGTAATTCTTTATCAGCTCCTGCTGGTCCCTCTCATCAGGTATGTTCTCGTCATAGTTCTTTGATTCCACGGATGTTATGTCCTCAGGGAACTGCTCCTGGAACTCCTCCTCATCCTCTATCTCGCCTGACTCGCGGACTATGAACTCGTATGATGACGTCTTCATCTCCATCTCGACCTCCTTGTCGCCCAGATTGGCCACTGACTTCTCGCCGTATATGTCCTTGAAGGCGGCTCCGCCTCCGGTGGTCTCTGATATATCCCCTGTCTCGTCGCCTGCGTCACCTCCCCCGTCACCCAGGCCTTCGGCCACGTCAGCCAGCTTGCCCTTGAAAGCGGCAAAGCTTATTCCGAGGAATGTGACCCCTATTATCACGAAGCAGAGGGCCACGATGACAGCGACCTTCTGGAATGTCTCCTTCCTGTTGAAGAATGAGGAGGCCGCGACCTTCCTCATTCCTGATATGACATCCTGATGGAGATTATCCACGATATCGTTCTTCACTCCAGCATAATCCACTGCGGTCCTGAGCTTCTCGTTCAGTTCGGGATAGAATTTCTCCACTACCCTTATCTTGTTGAGCTTTGTCTCCTGATAAAGGGAGTATATGAAATAGAACAACGCGGGTATCAGGGACGCTGTGGGGTAAAGCTCAAAGAGCGAGAGCAGCAGATACACCACAAGGAATATTATCACTGAGTCAAGCAGTATGAAGAATATGGTTATGCCTGCGAGCGTGCTCTTGACCTCCTTCACCACATTTATGAATTGTTTCATTTTGGCTTTTGAGTTAATCAATCATTTTTTTAATATTAATCTTTAATCATCGGAGCATATCTCATGGGAGCCGCCGAGCGATGATATCTCGCTGCAGAGCGCTCCTATATTCCCCTCCAGGCTGTCCTTCTCGTCCTGTAATTCATTAATCTCAGTCTTCAGCTCTCCTACTGTCGCTGTCAGGGAGTTTATCCTCTTCTCGGCCTGGCTCAGCTCTGTGTTGGCCTCGGCCAGATCGCTCTTTGTGGATTCCAGCTTTTCCTCGGTCTCGCTGAGCTCTGATTTTGTGCTCTTCAGCTCCTTCTTGACCTCGGTGTACTGGCCGCTGAGCTCGCTCTCCCTCTCCTCCTTTATGTTGAGTTCATAGGATGTCTTGTTCAGCTTGGCCCTCTCCTCATTCAGATCCTCAAGAAGGGTGTTCACTTTCTCCATCTTGTCCTCATAACTCATGGAGAGGTTCTTGTACGTCTTCTGGTAGTATGTGGTGAGGCCCGCGAAAGATACTATTATCAGGATTATCACAAACAGAAGGAAAAGATTCACGTTCTTTTTCATGTAAGCCATATGGTCACCTGCGGATCACCTTTTTTTGTGCGGGCCATGCAGGAGGCGCTTTCTGAAAGGCCCTCCCCTGCTGTGTTGCCTTTAAAGGGATTATAACACCTGTTCATTTATATATTTTGTTGCGCAGCGGCGCCTCAATTTGGCGGGGAGGCCTTATCTCTTTGTCTCCCACAGCCTCCTGATTATTATCTCTATGAGCAGCAGGGCAATAGCAGCTGCTATGAAAGGCCATCTTATGTATTCCTCACTGGTCTCCACCCTTCTCGAGACAGATTTTGTCTTGTTTATCATTCCCTCGATATCATCAGGGGCGAATACTTCCCCTCCTGTGGCCCTGACAAGATCGTAAAGCTCGGGATTGAGCCCTATCTTCTGCAGCTCGTCGTTGTAGCTCACTGCGACCTCAGCGCCGAGCATATCATAGAATCCTGTCTCATCAGGACTGAAGCTTCCCTTGTACATGTTGTCATCAATCATGGAGAAGTCCACAAGGTCCGATTCCGGCCTCTCTTTTGATTTGACCTTGACCTCTATCGGTTTTCCGAGAGTGGTATCATGCACATCAACATAAAAATCATCCTTCCTCTTCGGATCGCCTATCGCCCAGTTTATCATCCTGGTTATGAGCTCGGAATTCCTCTTGCTGAGAAAATCGCCGGCCCATTTGGTCCCGTCATCAGTGCTCATGGCGGCCACTCTCCCCAGGCCGTACCTCCATGCGGTCATCACAGGGTGAGCGTCGCACGTGACAAGGAGCGAATTGGCGTTCGACTTGGGCGCCACATAGTTATGGCCGTGGAGGACAGCATCGACAGTGAGGCCTCTTGTTATGAAATGATTCTCGTCTATCATCTTCACCCTTTTGTTCTCCTCAGTGCACTCATCATCATCCTCCGGCTCGCCGAAAACCAGCTTGAGCTTCTCTGACTGTGCAGGCCTGTAGTAGAGTCCCCCTGTGTTATGTGCTATCTCCTTCAGCATCGGCTCGTAAGTGTCAGAGCCTACGCCGACAGTGAATATGGATATGCCGAGTCTCCTGGCCCTCTCAGTCATCGCAAGCGCTCCGCTGGGTGATGATGTGACACCGTCTGATATGAGTATTATATTGCTGCTGCCTTTCGCCTTGTTCAGCATCATGGAGGCCGCCTCTATCCCTTTCCCTATGTCCGTGTCCCCTCCCTCTACAAGCCGCTGTATCCTCTCGTGCAGGCCCGCCTTCTGGTTGAGCGGCTCAAGGGGCGACACCTCGTAAGCCTCTGCATTGAATGCTATGACCCCCACCTTGCTCTCCCCTTTTATGTAATCAAGGACTCCCACAGCCAGGGATTTCTCCACATCCACTTTCGTGTCCCCGCTGCCCACGCTGAACTTTCCTCCTGTGCTGCCGGAGACATCTATCAGGAGCACGATATTCACTTTCTCATCCTTTGTTCCCTCTTTCTCACTGTCCATGGTCTTCACAGGCAGGATTGTCTCAAACAGCGAGTTCCTGTATCCGCCATTGTTGTATGAATCCTCTCCTCCTATCACTACAAGCCCTGACCCGTTCATCACAAAGTTCGAAAGATCCTCATAATCATCCCTGCTTATCCTGTCCGCGCTTATGTCATCCATTATCAGCGCCGCATATGATTCTATATCATCTGGGAATTCCTTCTGGCGCTTGAAGTTGTAGAGGTCTGTCATCAGGCTGTAGAAGCGGGATTTCTTCCCTGACATCATGTAGATCTTGGGCATGGGGAGTATCTCCACCACCTTGTTGAACCTGTTGTTCCCAGTGAAGTGGTCGTTCTCCTCATCAATCTCAAGCTCCGCGGTCAGCTTATGGGATCCCTCCCCCATCTTCTTGGTGAATGAGAATGTCCTTGATCCGACTCCCTTCTCGTCCACCACCACTTCCCGGCCGACCTTCACAACAATCCTGTACTCGTGGTCCTCTCCCACCTGCCTCACAGGGATGGAGAATGTCGTCCTGGTGCCCCTTATCGCCTTGTCCACACCGCGTATGACGACGCTGGTGTCATCCTTAACCGGCCTCACATCCACCATGTTTATTGTCGAGTTCAGGTTGGCGGCCAGCATCATCATGTCAGAGAGGCTCTTGCCGTAATTGTTCCGGCCGTCAGTGACCAGCAGTATGTTGTCGTCGCCCTTCATGCTGTTGAGCAGTCCTCCGCTGAGGTCAGAGCGGTGGCCTTCGGCGATGTATTTCAGCCTTGCGGGGAATGCCATGTCAAGCTTCTCCTTGAGGCCGGCGGCAAGGCTCCTGTCAAAAAGGCTGAATGATGTCGAGTTGTCCGCAAGGACAGTTATTGAGAGATCCCCCTGGACAGTCTCTTCCTCAAGGATGAAGGGGGATGCGAGCGCTATGCCCAGCAGAAGCACGATCAGGAATCTTGACAGGGCAGTGTATCTTCTTATCCATCTCCTTTCGCTGATATAGGATCTTTTCTCCTCATCTGACCTGAAGCTTATGAAGTTCCTCCTTATGATCATCCAGAGTGCGATGCCCAGCAGGATGAAGAGTATTATGACCCATGGGTGTTTCAGGTTCCTGATAACATAGACGCTGCTGACCATGTCCAGCAGGTTCATGAAGAGGTTCTGGACATTGCCCCAATATATCCCTGCCTGTTCCGCCAGTGTCATTCCCCTGATCCACCTCCTTTCATGCTGTATGCCCTCATGCGGGTGCTGTATGTTTCCCCATACTTACTGTATGTTCCCCTCATCAAATGTCACCCCTGTATTTTATGTATCCTATCTCCGCAAGCATAGCCGCGAGTGCGATGAGTATGAGCGGTATCTCAAGGTTCGTCTCTTTCTCCCTCTCCACTTCAGCGGCAGTGTAACTGCCGTGGGAGGCGCTCTCTATTTCCGGCTGCCTGTATATGTCTGATTCCCTCTCATCCATGAGATTGGCCGCTATTTTCATGCCGCCCGCATCATATATGCCTGTCATGTCCATCAGCAGTGTGCTTGTCCTCACCGTTCCGTCCGGCGTGCTGACCTCCTCCCCTGAACCGAGGGACATCATCTTGCCTGTCTTGTAGTTGAATTTTGATATGTCCTCTGTCCCCATCATCGAATTTATCAGCTCGTTCCAGAATACAGGGTAGTGGGGTGAGGACTTGAAGCTGGCTTCACTGTCGAATATGCCGTAATACACCATATTCCCCCTGCCGTGCTTCATTGATGCTATCACAGGGGATTCCCCTGCGGAAGCATAGACAACAGAATCATTCTTTGCTGTGGCCTTGAAATAATCCAGTGTCGTGCCGTAATCTATCGATTCCTCCTCCGCGAATGAGTATTTGTCACTGTTGGTCTCTGAATAAGATCTCACCTTCGCATTCTCCTTCTCCTTCAGCTCGATGATGAACACAGGGAGGGCTTCCTGGAAATTAAATTTCTGCAGGTCTTCCTGAGCCATGACTATGAAATGCTTGCCCATCTCCACCTGCGCGAGGACATCATCTACCGTGCCTGTGAGCAGCTTGTCAAAATCCACATTTGAGAAGATTATCACATCATAATCGCTGAAGTCGGGTGTCACCGGCGGTCCCTCGACCTTCACATTGATGTTCCTTGATGATTCCAGCGCGTGTTTGAGGTTGGTGTTCAGGTCATTGGTGAACAGCAGCACGTCTATCTGTATCTTGTCGGGCGCGCTTATGTATGCCTTGTTGTCCACTTCCAGATCGTCCTTGTCCATTATCTCCACCTCTATTATACCCGCCGGAGTCTCAAAGCTGAATGTCCCGACAGAATCAGCGAGTATTGTCTTCGAGGCTTTCCTGATCTCCTTCCCGTCATTGACCGCTCTTATTGTGACCGCTCTCTCCTCATCATCATAATTCTTTACGTAAGCGACTGTGTTGTACTTCTCTATGGTCATGTCCACTATGCCCGCATTGCCGTCCCTCCTGCTCCCTGCAGTATTGACAAGATCGACCACAGCCCCCTCTGACTCCAGTATCTTCCTCACCACATTCGGGTCCGGCCCGCTTGTCCTGATGAAATCGCTTAGGACAAGAACGCGCCCTTCCTCACCGCCAAGGATGTCCTTGGCCAGCAGCATGGCATCGCCTATGTTTGTCGGTGTCTCCCTGGCCTTGATATCGGAGAGTATGCTTTCGGCCTTGCTCTCACTGCCTTTCTCCAGCACGACGAGAGGGGAATCCTCAGCCAGTATTATGCTCACATCACCTTTCAGAGAGCCCATGGCGGTGTCCACTGCCTTTTCAAACCTGTCATTGGCCTGCATACTCGCGGAGACATCAAGCACTATCACTGTATTGCCGGCTGTGGTATCATAGGATGTGGTTATTGTCGGCTGCAGTATCGAGAAAGCGAGCGCGGATATCGCTATGAGCTGGAGAAGGAAGACAAGATTCCTCAGGAGCTTCTCAAAGAATGATTTCCGCTTTGCAAGGCCTCTCTCCTTCATGAGGAACATAAGGGAGGGCACTGTCATGTCCTTCGGCCTGGGCCTTATGAGATAGATTATTATCAGGGCCAGAATGCCCAGTAATGCCCATATCCCTGCAGGATTTCCAAGATACATTATATAACCTCTTTTTGAGGCCTTAACTCAAGGCCATGGGCTGTTCCAGCCCTCAACTGATTTTTAAAGGCAGGTGATATATAAAGGTTTTCAGAGATGGAGGCATATAATAAAGATGTTTTTCAGAATACTGACGCAATATATAGGTAGATACGAAAAAAATTAATATGTGTCACGCATAACACTGCTTATGGAGCGGATTGAGGAGGGCATAAGCCTGCTTTCTGAGGAAGAAGCAAGAGCGCTCTTCAGGAACAACCTGAAGGAGAACATAGACAACAGGAAAGCTCTGGACTATATAGTGGATATGCTATGCGGTTTAATGAAGCCAAAGGATAGCATCATGCCTGCACAGGATCAAAGCGAGCCCCTTCCTGTGGTGTTTGAAAACCTCTGGAGGAAAAAGGACAAACATTCCTCATACAATTCATTCAGGGATTATGGAGATTCATTCCTGCTGCTCTGCGGTTATTTCCCCGACCATGTGGCAGGAAAAAGGAAGTCTCCCCTGAGGATAGACGATTATATGAGGAGAGGGGAACAATCATACGGGAACGCTGCGTACATAGCGAGAAAGCACAGCCTTACCAATGACCCTGGCATGCTGGATACATTAAGCAGGGATTTCAGGAAATGCTCCAGGGCCCTGTTTGAGATGCGGATGAGGGTGGACAATGTAGCCTTCGCGACATCACTCACGAATGATCAGCAGGTTCTCAGGGAGATCACCAGCGCATTGTATGGCATGAAAGACGTGGAAGGGTATCTTTTAAGCATTGCGGGAAGCGAGAGGCCTCCTTTGAGGCTTGTGAAGGACGAGTGACAACAGGCGAGGGGCATATGCCACAGGGTAAGAAAACAATCCAGGAAACAAACCCACACCAAGAATACATTCCTTATTCTTCCGTCATGAAGTCCTGATCTGGTCCTGATCTGGTCCTGACCTGCACAACATATTTCACAATACATATAAATCAGGAATCGCGGATGTTTCTCATGGCCTATGCAAAGGATTTTGTGGATAGATATGGCCTGTTCAGGGATGAAAAGGCCTGCATGGACACTGTGAGGAGACTTCATCTAAAGGATTCGGGAGGTCCACAAGATCCGCAAACCCCCACAACCCCTTAACAACAAACTATTTAAACCACCCTTCTGTTGGATGCACCATGCCAATAACCATAAAGAAGGCCCTCAAGAGCATGCCGAAGCTTAATAATCCTGTACTTATCGAGGGTATGCCGGGCATAGGCAATGTGGGAAAGATAGTGGCTGATTTTCTTATTGACGAGCTTGATGCGAAAAAGCTGTTCGAGATAAGGTCATCCTCATTCCCCCACTCAGTATTTGTCAATGAAGACAGTCTTGTGGAAGTGCCCACAGTCTCAGTGTATTACAAGAGGATGAGCGGCGGCAACGCCAGGGGAGGGAGCAGTAAGGGAAAAGGGAAAACAGGCAGTAAGAGGGACCTACTCATCCTCGCAGGTGATGTCCAGCCGCTGGATGAGGAATCATCCTATGAATTCGCGTACAGGATGCTTGACCTGATGAAGGAACTTGACTGCAAAGAACTCATAACTCTTGGGGGCATAGGCCTGCAGGAAGTGCCTGAAGAGCCTAAAGTCTATTGCACAGGCAATGAGAAAAGATTCGTCAAAAGATTCTCAAAGGACCATGGCGTGGAGACAGAGGTATATGGTGTCGTGGGACCGATAATAGGTGTGACAGGCCTGCTTGTCGGGCTGGCAAAAGAGAAGAACATTGATGCTGTATGCCTGCTCGCCGAGACGCACAACCATCCGCTCTATGTCGGGATGAAGGGGAGCCAGAAGATACTCGAGATCCTCAACAAGAGGTTCAGCATGGGTGTCAATATGAAAGAGTTCGGAAAGGAGATAGAGGAAGTGGAGAAGGAGATGCTCAAGAGGACATCAGAGCTCGCCTCGGCCTCAAAGCAGGCAAAGATGGACAAGCTCAACAAAGGGGAAGCGAGCTATATCGGATGATGAAATCAGCAGTTCTTTTCACAGGAGGCAAGGACTCAACCTACGCCATGCACAGGGCAATGCAGGAGGGTTATGAGATAGGATGCCTGCTCACTCTCATATCAGACAACCCTGATTCCTACATGTTCCACACGCACAACATAGGCCTTGTGAAGAGACAGGCCGAGGCCATGCAGCTCCCGCTTCTCACATTCGAGACAAAAGGCGAGAAAGAGGAAGAGCTTGATGACCTTAAGGAAGCCATAAAGTTCGCCATTGACAAGCACGGGATTGAGTCAATCGTGGTCGGAGCTATCGCATCAAGATACCAGCATGACCGCGTGACTGCGATAGCGGATGAGCTGAAGATCAATGTGTTCTCTCCATTATGGCAGGCAGGGCCTGAGCAGTACATGAAGGACCTTGTCAGTGCGGGATTCGAGGTCATCATCGCATCGATAAGCGCTGAAGGCCTGACGAAAGACATGCTCGGGAAAAGGATTGACAGCAGCATGATCAGCACCCTTTCAGAGCTGAACAAAAAGACAGGTGTGCATATCGCGGGCGAGGGAGGCGAGTATGAAAGCTTTGTCATTGACGGGCCGGTGTTCAAAAAGAAGCTAAGTATAACGGATTCTGAGATCGTGATGGAGAAGGAGAACACAGGAAAGCTCATGATAAAGAAGGTGGAGCTGGCCGATAAGTGAGATAAATAGAGATGAGAAAGAGAGATAAGTGAGATTCATCGCATTCTTAATCAGGCCTGACCCACACTGCCTGAAGGCCCTTGGGGGTGTCTATGTACTTGTACTTCACCAGCTGCCCGTCGTCAAGAGTCTTGTAGCCGTCGCACTTTATGCATGAGTAATGCACGAATACGTCAATGCCGTCATCATCCTCTATGAAGCCGAATCCTTTCGAGTCATTGAACCATTTGACATATCCGACCTCTTCAGGCAGACCCCTGCATAATTCATTCAGGGATACAGAATAACTTCCATGATTTCTTTTTCCGGACCCTGCATTCTCATCCACTGCTGTCATATCTTCAAGCGCCATTCCGAATGTTTTTGCCGGGCCATATAATTAAAATTTGATCATTATCTTATAAGCAAATCCTAACCACCTCCTAAAGGTTCCAAAACTTGTTTTTGGAACTAAGAAAATACTAAGTATTTTCTGTGGGTGTGGTATTAACGGATTTGCATTATAGATGGTCAAATTTTTAGTCTTGAAAATGGTGCATACACACTAAATTATGGGGTATTAATTGCCGAACATGTGAGGCAATTCAGAAAATCCCAGACGAGCCTGTGAGTCGGGATTTTCTTTAAACCCACTGAAAATGGTTTTGCACCATTTTCAATAAAAATATTTTGAAACATATTTTGAAACCAGGCACAAAAACGATTATTGTTTCAATATGCCAGGCATGATTCTCACTAATACACGACGAAAAGACCATGATTTTAACTATTCATGAATGGATAAAAAAAGAAAATTATATAAAATAATTGCATAAACCAATGTGATTATGGAAGGTTTTTCCTGAGCCTCATTAGCATTTATCTTGCAAAGATCTTAAAAAATATACTGAGGGGGTGTGAGGATGGGAAGTGTTTATGCGGATGCAGGCGTGGATTTCGGAAAAGAGCATGATGTTGTGGGTGTCTTCACAAGACTCTTCAAGCAGACAAAGGGCAATGTGAAGGATCTGGAAGAATACGGTTTCTCCCTGCCTCAGGACATAGGGCATTTTGCTGACGGCATCACGGTCGATAATCAGAAGCTTATGCAGATGAAAGGAAACGAAGCTCCTGAATTGAAGCTTCTAAAGGCGACAGACGGCGCGGGCACAAAGCCATTGGCGCACCAGCTCTACAGGCATGTGGGAGGCGATAATCCTGAGGCTCTCGCTTCAGTCGGAGTGGATACTGTGGCCATGGTAGTGAATGACCTTCTCTGCGCAGGAGCAAGGCCTGTCATGCTCACAGATTATGTTGCCTGGGCAGACCCTAATGTGGAGATCGCGAAAGATCTTGCTTCAGGCCTGCTCATAGGCGCGAACCATTCAGGCGCTGTGGTCATAGGAGGGGAGAACGCCTCACTCAGGGAGATGATAAAGGGGGTGAGCCCTGAGCTTGCCTATGACATCTGCGGCGATGCAATGGGGGTAATATTCAACACAAGGGTGGCAAGGCGCCTTGAGCAGGGAAAGGAGACAGATGCATCATACATGATAGAAGCAGGGGATCCCATAATAGGGGTGAGAAGCTCCGGAATACACTGCAATGGGATATCTCTCGCGAGAAAAGAAGGGATAGATTATGAGCCCATGGGATGGGAAGGAAAGTACGGCCCTGCGGAAAAGATTTCTGAGTTCGGAGGCAGGACAATGCTGGAGGAGATACTCACCCCCACTCTCACATACATGCCTCTTCTCAGTGTTGTAGAGAATGGTATAGAGAATGATAGCATGGCAGGAGGCAGGGATTACAAGGTCAAGGCAGTAGCCAATATAACAGGGGAAGGAGTGGAGAACCTGCACAGGTGCCTCGGAAAGGGAAAGGGAGCAGAGCTTGACTTCAGCAGGGTAAGGGAACCACACGCGATATTCCCTGTCCTGCAGGATCTGGGCGGAGTATCAACGCATGAGATGTACAATGACTTCAATATGGGATGGGGCCTGTACATGATCACCAGCAAGGGCGAGGAGGAAAAGGCAATGGAAGATATCTCCTCCCTCGGCTTTGAGCCTGAGGTGATAGGCAGGGTGAATCACGACAAGGGGACAATCAGGGTCAAGGCCCATGACAAAAAAGAGATGGAATACAAGAGGGAATGAGAATATGGAAAAAGCTAGAGATGCAAAAAATATCCTCTTCCTCTGCGGCTCCCGGAGCGACAAGTCAGAGGAGAATCTGGAAAGGATAGATACAGCGGTCAGAAGCATGGGCAGCCTTGATCACGCTGTCGAGGTGGCCTCAGCAGACAGGCTTGAAGAGATACTCGCCCCCACAATAAACGAGCACAACCCTGACGGCATCATCTATTTCGGAGCTTACTCCCTTGTCCTGGGCAGCGCCATAACAAACAATCTTGACCGCCTCGCAAGGAACCCTTTCATAACAGACGGCAGGAAAACCCTTGAGGAATTCTACAGGAACGGCAACCTGAGGCAGAGGCCGCCTGCAGCAGCGAATCCCCTTGTGAAATCCAGCCTTACGGACGGGAGGTTCAGGCCGGTCATAGGCGTCCCCATGAATGATTCAGTCTCAGGCGGAGTGTATGCCTTCACCGCGATAATAGGGAATCCTTCTGTGAGCGAGCCCAGGCCTGCTGTGGGCAGGGAGAATTTTGAGGCTGCGGTTAACGGGATGTACAAGATACTGAAGAATGATTACAACAGCTACAGGGTCATAAACCAGGTGGACCTTGAGGAGCCCGGCAGGAGATTATCAGAGGCTGCAGGAAGCACAGGCATCAGGGACAAAGCGAGTGATGGGTCGTTCAAAGACGCGGATGTTGATGCCGGCACCCTCAACATAATAATCTCAGAGGCAGGGAAGAATGCAGGCCCCCAGCTTGAAAGGATCGACAAGAAGACCGAAGGGCAGCCGGGACTGTACATATGCGTCCCTGTAAAGCAGAAGACAGACTTCAGCCGGTACCTTGACATGATAAGCGACTTCAACAGCGGAATATTCATGGGGCCCGGCGCTTACGAGAACACTGCGATACTGGCCGCAAGAATACTCACTCTCTCCAGCTCCATGCCCGAAAAGGAGAAGGAGAAGATAGGGCAGAACATACGCAGGTACATGAACACCAAGACTGCAGATTCGATATACGGGATAAAAAGATAGAAAAAAGATAGGATTATGTTTACAGACAATGTTCAAGATGAGAGTGCAAAAAGGACAAGACAATCAAAAAACGATATAGGAAAAACAAAAAAAGAAAGGTAAAAAAATGGGAAGCACAAAAGACACAAATATGCTGAGCATGCCTTCTGACATGGCAGCAGGAGTGGGAGAATACAGGATAAGGGATGATTATTCAGTCTTCGACTGGGCGCATCAGGATCACAAGATGCCTGACACAATACCGGGGAAAGGGGCTGCATCAGCAGTTGTAGGAGGTTTCATATTCGAACATTTCGAGAATATGGGCATACCCACACATTATAAGGGCATGGCTGATGAGGCAGGGAATGAATTCACAACATCAGGCATGGACAGGCCGACTGACAGGATAAGGTTTAAACTCGTCAATGTGGTCGAGCCCAAGCCAATCTATGAAGGCGACAAGATAAAGGACCATGATTATTCAGGATTGCAGCAGATGGCAGAGAATGGCGAAGGCTGCTATGTGCTGCCTGCAGAGTGCCTGTTCAGGCTCAGCCTTCCTGAGGGAAGCTCGCTCCTGAGAAGGATGAGGAACGGAGAGATAGACCCGAAAGACTTCGGCTTTGATGATGTTCCGGAGCCTTACAGCGCACTGCCAAATCCGGTCTATGACCTCACCTCAAAGTTTGAGGAATGGGGTGACAGGCCTATAGGATGGGATGACCTCATGAAGATGGGTGTGAGGGAGGAAGAGATACCCATAGTGAAAGACCTTGTGATAAGAGGCAGCGGCCTCGTGAAATCATTATGGTCTGAAGCCGGCCTTGATGTGGCGGACGGAAAGTTCGAGTTCATCTACGGTCCGGGAAGAGATGTCATGTTCGGCGACATCGCCGGAGCTTTGGATGAGATAAGAGGTCTTTATGAACACAAGGACGGAACATGGGTGCAGGTGAGCAAGGAGCCCGCAAGGCAGTATTATGAGATAACCGATCCTGAGTGGGTGGCTGAAGCGAGACAACTCAAGGATGACAAGGTGAAGGACTGGCAGTCAAAATGCTCAAGAGAGCCAAAGCCTCTTGACCCTGATTTCAGGGAGCTGCTCAGCCAAATGTACATGGCGCCTGCTAATGAGCTTCTCGGAAGGGAGCTTTTCAGGGGCGTGCCTCCGCTCTCCCAGGTGGTCAGCGACCTGCACAGCTATTTTGAGGAGCTGAAGAAGAAGCATCAATAGATAAGGAGATGTATTGGCGATCAACTGGGTGGTGATCAAATGGCAAATCCGGATATACTTTCTCAAAGATATGTGACAGCTCCTGTCAATGATATCTGGTCAGAGAGGGGGAAGACTCTCGCTGAGAGGGACAAGGACTTCTTTAATAATGCCGCATGAGACTGGTGATGTGAGAGCAGCTGATGGTACAGGGAAAAAGGCATGAATCAAGCATGGATCGCATGGATCGCTCACTCAACACCTATCCCCAGCAGCCCCCTCGCTATGTACCTGACTGAAGCGGAGAGGCTTTTGAGCTGCTCTATTATCATGTGGGTGTATGCGTTCTGCCGCTCCTTCACAAAATCGTTGCATTTGTTTATCCTTTTGAGGTGAGTGTTCTCTATCTCAAGCGCCTTTCTCATGTCCTTCTTGTAATATGCGGTCATAGCGTCAAAATATGCCTGCTTTATCTCCTCATGGATCTTTTCAAGCTTCTTTTTCTCATCCTCATTCCTGAGGTTCGCCTTTGCAAGGTATCTTGCCACTCTCTTGCTTTTGTCCCCCACCTTCTCAAGCTTGCTCATGATTATCCAGTCAGTCATCAGCTCAAAGCTTGACTTGCCCAGCTTCTTAGCGAGCCTCGGATCCATCATCGCAGCCCTTATAACCCTGTAAGCGAGATAAACGAGCCTGTTCACGTCCAGATCCCTCTCAGCTATCTCATTGTAGTGATCATGGTATATGCTCTTGACAGAATCGATCAGCATTGACCTCACAATGTTGTCCGCCCTCCTTATCAGAGTGATTATGGATATCTCCTCAATATTGAGAAGGTCCTGCGCGACTATCTTGGTGGCGTCCTGCTGGATGATCTCAAGCCCGCTCAGGTTTCTCAGAGCAGCCTTTATCTCAGGGGCGTTCTTTTCTATGCTGCCTGTTATCTCTATGGTGTCATAACCATTGAGGTAGGCGGAGACTATCTCTGTGGTGACCAGGCCGATATCCTTGTCATCAATGGCTATCCTTATGTGCTTCGGCTCCTTTTTCCTGTCATTCTGGCCGGGATAGAGCAGCAGCTCGCCCTGTTTCTCCTCAAGCGTCAGTATATCACCTTTCTTGAGCTTGTTCCCCTCGATCCATGATTTCGGGACTGAAACGACATACGAAGAACTGCCGAATGAGATTATTTTCCTTGTTTCCATAGATAACACCCCCATTTTTCCGGCTCTCTTTTTCCGGAAAAGCATATATTCACTATGCCTTATATATAATATATAGGTAAATTATATATTAATAAATGTTTCTATTATCATTGTGATAATTACGGGAAAACCACGGGAAAGACCATGAGTGAGGAATCTCAAAGAGAATAAAAAAAGTCAAAGCGAATAAACAAAGAAATCAAACAAAAAGGAGGTGGGAGCATGAAAAGGATAAACCTCATCCCTCTGGACGAGAATGAGAATTCTGAAAACGACCCTGAGTGGGGCCCTGAAGCAGGAGTCTATTCAGAAGAATCAAGAGAATCCCTGCTCGAGGAGGACGAGCTGAGCATAGAGGAAGCTGCCTTCATGAAAGGGTGGGAGGATGCTGCCTGAATGCTAAAAAGACATTCGGCCGCACTTTGAGCGCATGACAACAAACCATGTTTTTTATTTTTAAACCCCTGGCCCTGTAGATTAGGTTCTACAGGGCCTCTATTAATTAAAGCATCAATCCAAGGACTCAAAAAATCTATCAGAAACCTCAGGAAATCAAAAGACCCACAGCCAGGCCCTTAAGATCATTCCCTGCTCTCAACAGTCTCCTGATCCGCTCTGAGGACTATCTTCCTCTTGTCCTCATCAATCTCAAGAGTGAGCTCCTTCAAATCATTTATTATGATGTCATTCCCCTCAAGATAATATGACATATTCAGGTTTCTCACCCTCACCTTCTCCATATTCGGGAACTCAAGCACCTTCGTGGGTGTCTCTCCTGACTTATGAGGATTATTGACCTCGTGCAGGGCAATCACAGCTGTCTTGAACTCCCCTTCCCTCTGCTTCGGCTTCCTGCCGAGCATCGCGCACTTTGTCTTGTATCTCTCTGTCTTTACCAAAACAACCACCCTTGATCGAGCGCCTTCTTAAGGCGCATCCATATATGGGAAAGATAAACTGATGGATTTATAAAATTAACGGATTGGTGGTGCTGTCAAGTTAAGTGCCATTGAGGCCGTCAGCGCCAATACTGCGAGGCTCCTTAAGATGACCATACAAGGCCGTCGCGGGGGGAGGCACCCTACGGGGACGCAGGCCCTTCAATAACAAGGGAATGAGCCGAGCCCGGCGCTGCGAGGCTTTTGAAAAAAAGCCGAGCATAGGCCTCAATGGCACAAAGGCACAATAATTGACAGCATCCGGATTGGCTGTACCTGCATTCTGCTTCCTTATCAATAGCATCTGAGGGAGCGCATGAGATCCAGACCCATATCAACCCTCATCCTGTCCTCAAGGTCATAGAATTCCGCAATCCGCCTGTAGGAGAGGTCAGGGCCGTTCCTGTATCCGGCAATTATGATATTATTATTCCTCAGGGCCTCTTCAACCTGCCTGAAACGATTGTAATGCAGAGGTACTGTCAGGTCCATATCATTTTGCCATGCGTCTGACTCATAACTTTTTCCAACCCTGACCCTCTCTCGCCCATAACCTCTATTTAACATGAACTTTGAGAGCAGGGGATTAACATCATCCTTATTGACATTCACAAGGGCGAGCTGGAAGAACTCATTGCCGCTCCTGATGTTTTTCATGACCGGAAGACAGACCGCAATGCCATGATGATCCGCTGCCTGCCTGGTCCTCCTGACCAAAGCCTCATTCTGGAGATCACTCATGTCCATGTGGTTTTCAAGGAAATCAGCGAAAGTGTCCGGCCTGTACCTCCCGAGGAAAGCCTCTGCAAGGTTCCTGAATGTAAGGAAATATGTGGCTTTGCTTTCTGAAACCTCCTGTCTCCTGAAATCTTCCTCACCGAAAAGCCTGTCCCTGTATGAGATGAAATCCTCAAAGAGAACATGGAGATCAATAATGCAATCATCCCTGTGCAGTGTTATTTCCATAAGCTCATCGCCGTAAACGCGATGCGCTTCAATGCATTTATTGTCTATGGCCATCTTATTTTTACAGCTGTTTAATCACTCAAATACTGACAGAACCTCTTTTTTTCAGGTTGGGAAACGACCAAAGCGATTTTTCCGACTGAAGTCAGCTTATTTTTCCATGCGTAGATAATGCCGACTCCTTTCAGTCGTCTGGCATTATCATGCATGTAAAACGGCAAAATCCCGATTCGCAAGCTCATCTGAGATTTTGGCCGTTTTCCACGAGCCCGGGAGGATTTGAACCCCCATCAACCGGTATCTGCAAGCGAAGCCTGCTCTCTCCGCTTACCGAAGCCGGCCGCACTATTTACCCGAAAGTAAATCTCCAGGTTATGCTACGGGCCCGTAACCAGGGATTAAGTTTTTTGCTTTATAAATGTTGCCAAACACGCGCGCTCCTGAAGACAAAGATGGACAGATACCTTTAAATAATCGACAGCGGGAGAACAGCTTATGCTCGAATACATACTGCTCGGCATATTGCAGGGGATTTTTGAATGGCTCCCTGTGTCAAGCGAAGGCATTGTCGCATTGCTCGGCAACCTTATGGGGGGAGAGTTCAACCCTGTGGATATCGCGCTTTTCCTTCACCTCGGGACGCTCCTTGCAGTGATGATATACTTTGCAGGGGACTGGAAGGATGTGCTTATCCTGAAGCAAAAGGACCTGCTGGTCTTTCTCATCATAACAACAGCCGTGTCCCTCCCAATAGGTTTCCTGCTCTACAGCGCAGTGAGGGACGCTGCTGTAGGGGCCGGCCTTCTCTTCATTGTGGGTTCCGGTCTTATCCTGACCTCATTCTTCCACAGGACAAGAAAGTCCCTCAACCTCGGCATGAGAAAGCTTGCTGTTCTGGCGGGGGTACTCCAGGGCATGGCAGTCATCCCCGGCCTGTCGAGGTCCGGCTCCACAATATTCGGCCTCTCTATGGGGAAACTGAAGCCGGAACAGATACTCAGGCTCTCCTATATGATGTCCGCTCCAGCGGTGCTGGCCTCAAGCGCTTACCTCCTGATCAGGGAGCCCCTGATGATCCATGGCTGGCCTGCAGTGGTATCAAGCTTTGCCGCAGGGATGCTTGCGCTCCATCTCCTTATGAGACTGTCGCAGAGGATAAATTTCTTCATGCTCACTCTCATCTTCGGAATCCTGTGCCTGGCGGGAGGGGCGATCAGCATCATGGCCTGAGACTATGGAATGCAGGATATGCCCGGAATCGCAGCCAGAACTCCCTGGTATTATGGTCCTGTCCTAAGTGAGGGTCAGCGCCATTACTGCAAGGCTCTATCAGATTACAGAAGCGGAGGGGGAATGCCCCCTACGGGGAGGTGCCGCTCTTCAACAAGCAAGGCAGGAGCCGAGCCGGCCGCTGACCCAGGCTTTTCCTCAGGAAAATAGGGGTTTAGGACAATCCCGCGTATTGCAAAAAGTTTTTATAATGCGGGCATGAGCATCAGTACGGGCTGGTATTTTTGGTTTCTGGAAAAAAGGACGAGAATGATTATTGCATGCGCTGCGGGAACTGCTGCAGGGACATGCAATGGAAGAAGAAGTACAGTTTTGACGATGCGTTCAGTCTTGTCAGCATGCCCGCCTCAAAAGCGGATGTTGAAGAGGCCCTTACGAGAAAGTACAGGGAGTACATAGAGAGCAAAGGCCTGCCGGTGGAGAAGATGCATCCCCCTGAGTGGGACAGGAAAAACAGGAAGATACAGGTGAAGGCAAAGGCGGGGAGGTGCATACACCTTGATTTCACTGAGGACAACAAAGCCATATGCCTGAACTATCACAACAGGCCGAATGAATGCAGGAATTACCTGTGCAAGAAGGTGAAGCAGAAGATAATGACTGAGAAGGAGCTGGAGAAAGAAAGGGCAAAATCCCCCGCTGTAGAGGCGCAGGGGTGATGAGCCACCGGCGCAGGTATCATCATTCTATTGTCAATCATCCATATTCCTGGCCTTTTGCGGGACTCTTAAGGCCAATCATCCTTTACTGCCTGCTTTTTTATTTACCTTTTTATTTACCGCCGGCTTCGTCATCCTTCTTTTCCTTCAGAGGATGCTCTCCCTGTCCCACCCATATGTATTCCTCATGGATAGGCCTTTTTCCCCCTTTATTGCGGAAAAAGAAATAGTACACTCCAATTCCTATTCCTATCATCACCAATAGGGCTGCAAGCGCCCAGATATACCAAGGCATTTATCCACCTTTTGCAGGATTCTTACTTCTTCTTTTTCAGTGTTATCTCGATGGTGCTGACCCTTACCTGTTTCCCTTCCTTGTTCTGGAATTCCTCTGAGCCGATCTGTATGTCCCCTATCTCTACAGTGTCCTCAAGAAATCTGCGGGAAGCCACTTCCGCAACATCGACTGCCCTTGTTATGAATTTTCCCCTTGCCTTGATGGTCACTTCGTCAGCATTCTTTGTGGTAAACTGCATCACTACTCCTGTCACATAGTTCATAAAGGGCCTGTTGCCTATGAACACAGAGTTGTCTTCTGCCATTGCTTCACCCCCATTAATCACTTGTTATGTCCGGCTTGTTCTGTCCGATCAGTAATGAGAGCCGCAGATCACTGCGCCATCTCCTGTCTCTTTTTCATCATCCTTGTTATGTATCCTGCCACTATGTTCCTTATCTTCTTTGAAGGGAACTCCACGTACTTCCTCGCGATATCCTTGTTCTTTGCGAAATCCGTAGTGAACTGGTCTCCGTGCTTCTCAACACTCTCATTGGTTATCCTTTTTATGAGCTTAGTCTTTATTCGTCCCATATCACTCCCCCTTCAAATGCGTTTTGCTATAAAATCCCTGAAATCAATAAATCTCCCCTGTCAATCCCCTGTCAATAAATTCTCCTCTGCCATTTCAGGCCTCAAAAGGCCTGTACTCCTTCAAAAACATGATGGTTTCCAATGGCTGGGGGTGTCCAAGAGAGGGGGGTTTATAAATGTTTTGGAAGATGGCCATGCAAAAGCAGTAGAAAATGGCGGAAAAGAAAGCTCAGAGAGGATGAGGCGGAAAAATAGCAGTTTCAAGACTGATCCGTCACTCGGTAGCCCCTGAGCATCAGGTTGAGTTCATCCGGCCTGCTGGTCTTCTCCCACATCATCTCCTCGACCTCGCCAAAATCAGCCCCCCCATATATCAGGTCCCTCAAGGCCCTGTCAGCAAAGCCCTTGTAGAGGAAGCCATTGCTGTCCGCCTTGACTATCTCCATGGCGAGCCTTGTGTGGTTCTCTGTGGGAGGTGTTATCACTTCATCCCCGCTGACTATGTACAATGAGGGCGTGCCTCCCACTCCTATGTTCTTGGCGCTGGCCTTTTCAGTGGAGTTGAGCAGGGCTTTGATCCCCTGTATAAGATCCATGGAATTTCTCTGCTCCTTGGGCACCCTGTCCATGTAGGATGAGAGTTCAGCGTCAGCCATGTCCTGGCCTGAACCTATGCACCGGTATATTGTGGATACAGGGACCGGATTGCATATGTTCGTATTCACTGTGTAGATCTCAACACCCTCGCTGTCTGAAGCGAGCAGGAGGAACATATTATGCGTGACCCCCGAGAACTCCTCGTTCCTGCCTTCAACTATGCTGTGATATTGGTCCAGTATTCTCTTGTCAATTGGCATAGTCCTTGTGTTTCCATTAGGGTCACAGCTTATCTTGGTCCCTGACTGCAGCTCGCTCTCGCTTAGGCCGTACCTGCTGTGCATTATTGCCTGGATATAATCCCTTTTGGTTTCTGTCATGACCTCTGAGACAAGCGAAGCTGCTGACTTCCTGTCTCTTATCTGTTCCCTTTTGTCCATGAAATGGCCCTCCAGCCTTTCCTCAATATCATAAAGCATGTCAGCTGTCCCTGACCCTCCTGCAAAAACTATGGCCCCCATGCCCTCAAACTGCCTTATCTTGGTCGCAAGATCGTATTTTCTCTGCTGGGTGGATGCCTGCTCGTCAGATATTATGGCCCCCTCCATGGGGTTGAATTTCATAGCGCTTACGACTGTCATTTTAATCCCTATCTAATCCCTTATTTAATCCCCTGTTAGGCAGTGTTTTTTATTACAAATAGCGCAATACCCCTTCTTTAGGGCTTGCTTATCAAATAATGGTCACATTTTAATTATTCAGTTTACCCTGTATTCATTTATAAATTTTTTGTTTCATAACTACTATAGAGTGATATAATGGGGTGCAGGCATGCATGATGTCATAAATAATATCATAGGCAGGAGCGATAAGGGACAAGATAAGGCCGAAAAATAAGATAAAGCCGGAAAGAAAGGCCCGCAATGCCGCGAAAAACATTTATATAGAATTGAAAGAGACATCACAGGATGCACATAAGGGACATAAAGAACAAGCTGCCCGAAAGCCTTTACAAAGAGCTCAGCAGCTCTGTGAAGGAGCTCAGGCCCTGCCAGGAGAAAGCTATAAAATCAGGGCTGCTTGACAGCAGGAATGTGCTTGTCTGCTCCCCCACAGCCTCGGGAAAAACCCTTGTGGCAGAGATGGCCTGCATGCAGGCAATAATGCAGAAGGGAAAGAAAGCCATATACATCGTGCCCCTGACATCGCTGGCCAACGAGAAATCCCGCGATTTCAGAAAGCGCTATGGAAAGATGGCCAGGATCGCGCTGTCAATAGGCGACATAGACTCAGCAGACCCTTACCTTGCGGACTATGACCTCATAATAACCACCAGCGAGAAACTTGATTCATTGATAAGGCATTCAGCGCCATGGCTGGGCAGTGCAGGCGTTGTAGTGGCTGATGAAGTGCATCTCATGAATGACCCCGGAAGGGGGCCTACTCTGGAGATAATACTCACCATGATGCGGAAGCTCGTGCCTTCTGTACAGACAGTCTGCCTCAGCGCGACCATAGGAAACCCAAAGGAACTTGCGGAGTGGCTGGAAGCAGAGCTCGTCTATGATGAGTGGAGGCCTGTGAAGCTGAAGAAAGGCGTTTATTTTGACGGAGAAGTGGAGTTTGGGTGAGAATGAGGGTAAGCATGAGGCCAAGAACAGCAGAGCAGAGAGGTGGAGACAGAAGATGAAGATACAATCAGGCCTGATGCCGGACCATGAAGATATCGAGTTCAAGCCGGATTTCATAGAGCGCTATAAGAGACTCACTGATTTCGGCCAGTTCAGGAAGTACTCCCTCTCATTCCCCCGCAAATCAATAAGAGTGAATACTCTTAAGATGACTGCTGATGAGGTAAGAAAGCGTCTTGAGAAAGAATGGCGCCTTGAGCAGATACCCTGGTGCAGGGAAGGCTTCTGGATAGAGCACAAGGGGGAAGGGGAAAACAAGAGAAGGGATGTCGGCAATCTCATTGAGCACGCCCTCGGCTATATCTATGTGCAGGATGCGGCCTCAATGATACCTCCGATGGTGCTTGGCCCCCAAACAGGCGAGAAAGTGCTTGACATTGCAGCAGCACCCGGCTCAAAGACAACCCAGATAGCCCAGATGATGAAGAACAAGGGCATAATAGTCGCGAATGACATAAGCGCTGACCGGCTCGCATCCCTAGGCATAAACCTCCAGAGGATGGGTGTGATGAACACTGTGATAAACAAGGCCAAAGGCCACCTGATAAAAGAGACAGGATTTGACAGGATACTCGTTGATGCCCCATGCTCTGCCACAGGAACTATAAGGAGGAGCATAAAGACACTGCAGATGTGGAATCCTAACATAGCCAGAAGGCTTGCCGGAGAGCAGAAGAGGCTGCTGCAGCATGCTTTCAGGCTACTCAAGCAGGGAGGCACAATAGTCTATTCAACATGCACAATGGAGCCCGAAGAGGATGAAGGTGTCATTGACTGGCTTCTGTCGAACAATGAGAATGCTGAGCTGGAAGATATCGATATCAAAGGCCTGAAAAGAAGCGAAGCGGTCACAGGATTCAACGGAAAGGAATATGATAAAGAGGTCAGGAAATGCCTGAGGATATGGCCACAGGACAATGACACTGAGGGTTTTTTTATCACCAAGATAAAAAAACTCAAGGAACGGAGCGAAGCGGATTAACAGAGGTTTTTCGTCGCTGCGCTCCGAAAAACATAAACCTCCCACCCGCCCCAAACGCAATCAAATGCCAAGAAAAAGTAAAAAAGAGGTAAAATGGCGGATCCAAGAATCATAGAATACATACGTTCTGAAAGAGCAAAGGGTATTCCGAAAAGCGCGATATATTCCTCACTGTTCAATTCAGGCTGGCCTCAGGAGCATATAGAGATAGCATTCAGCGAAGCCGGGCCTGAAGAGAATCAGCAGAACAGCAACCAGCAGCAGAACAATGATCAGACACCGAAGGGCAGCGATCAGCCGAAGAGACGCCATACAGTCATGATCCTGGCAATCATCTTTGTCATCCTCGCGGCAGCAGGTGCTGCTTTCTTTCTGGCAGGCAGTTCCGGAGATAACATTGATGAAGAGGGCACTGCTGAGAATGGCATGAGCGACAGCCAGGATGAGAGTGCTGCCGGCCTGCATGAAACATCGGGCGGTCAGGATGACCGGCCTGAAGAGGAGCCGGAAGCTGAAGAGACAGATGGAACAGAAGAGGAAAAGGCTGCTGAAGAAGGGGCAGCAGAGGAGGGTACTGCTGAAGATGAAGGGCAGGAGAATGAGGCTCTGCCTGAAGAGGCCATGCAGGATGGCCATCCTGAAGAAGAGGCCTTGATCCCTGCAGTATCAGACCCATGCCAAGGGACAGAATGCACTGCGGTCGCGCAGGGCAATGGTGCTGCTCCGGCAGTGAGCTGGAACATGAGAAATTACGGCATACTATGGAGCAGGGAGTCAGGGGGCAAGAGCAGGCTTTATTTCGCGAAGCTCAATGAAGAGGGTGAGAAGGTAAGCGATGAGACAATAGTGGCAGAGAAAGAGGGAAATGCGGAGAAGCCTTCCATAGCATGGGCGAAAGGAAATTACGGGGTCATTTGGCCTGTGGATAATGTCCTTTATTTCATGAAGATTAATGCGAACGGCGCGGCCATGACCAGCCTGAGCGAAGTGGAAAGGTCCGCAGGGCTCATAAAGTCCGCTAAGATGATATGGAACGGCTCTGAATATGCGGTAGCATGGCATGACACTAACTCAAAGGTCTATTTCACAAGGCTCGGTCCGGACGGCAGCAGGCTGATGGACAAGATTGATATGGGTGAAGCATCGTCCAGGCATCCCTCAGTGACATGGGCTGACGGAGAGTACGGGATATCATGGCTTGAGATGAGCGTGCCTGCAAGGAAGATATACTTTGCAAGGATCAAACCGGATGGGGAGAGGATCAGCACCATAAGCGTGATAAATGATGAATGGTTCTGCAACGGAACCTCCCTCTCATGGAAGGACAAGAGCTATGGGATCGCGTACAGCTGTTTCAAGGACAACAAGAAAGAGGATAGTACCCACAAGGATGTGTTCTTCATGAGGCTGCACAGCACAGGAGGCGCGGCGGAGTTCATAGAGCTGGATAAGGGGATGGTTCCCCTCACACTGGATCATGAGAAGACAGCCAAGCAGGCATCTGTGGCTATGGGCCCTGAGAATCATGGTTTTGCATGGGCGGACAGCAGGGACGGCAACTTTGAGATATACTTCAACCGGATAAAGGCCTATACAGGCACTGCGATGGAGGATCCGATAAGGATCACAACATCAGAGACCGGCTCGCTCCACCCTGAAGTGATATGGACAGGTTCAGAATTCGGAATCGCATGGACAGAAGAGGACGGAAAGAACAAGGATATCTATTTCACGACAATCCCTGCAGAAGCGCCATAATCTGTATTTCTGTATTGATCGTACCTATATGCTGTATTCTGGCATCCTTCACAGCTTGTGCATCTCCCACACAACTCTTCCCCCTGCACCCAGGCAGAATAGTATGACCACCAGATTCTCATAATAGTAAGGCATCACATGGAGTATGCCGCTGCCTTTCTTCAGGTTTATGAACGCCACAAGGGATATTATGCCGAACAGCACGAGCAGTGAGATCATGGCCCACAAAAATTTACGTTTCATCCTGCACCTTTCATATTTTTTATCAACGCTTGTTTTTTATCTATCTTTTTATCTGTCTGTCAAAAATCGCCCAGGCTCTTCTGGTCATTGGAGAATCTCTCCTGGTATTTAGGGGGCTTCACCTGCCTGTACTCATAGCCCCAGTCCTCAAGCATCCTGAGCGCGTTGCTGGTTATGCCATTCGCCGCGAGCACGCCCCTCACATTGTCTATTCCTTTCGATTTCTTTATCTTCTCGACATATCTCCTGAGCTGGGTGACATCAGCAAGGCTTCCCTTGTATCTTTTGCATTCAACCACAACCATGTTCCCGTTCATATCCTGGCCGAGCACATCGACAAAGCCGTACTTTGTCTGCTCCTCCTGCTTCACTGTGGAGAACCCTTCCTCTATGATCTCAGGAGCCGCCATTATCATGTCAGCCATGTCCTTCTCGCTGCCCTGTAGTTGTATCTTCTGGCCGTCCTTCAGTGGCGCGCTGCTGATGAAATAGATGTCCTTTATCGATATGTCAAGGTACTCCTTCAGGGCAGGATTGCTGCTCTTCAGCAGTATGGAGCCCTCCTCAGGCCTTATCTCATGCACTGTCTGCTGCTTCATGTAATTCACTGGATTGGATCCTGTAGGCTGGTGCACGAGCATGGTCTTGTCCTCCTTTATCATGATCACCCTGTCGCCTTCCGCAAGATGGCTCTCTGCCCTTCCCGAGTAATTGACCTCGCAATTACAGCCCAGTATGACTGTCTCTGATCTTTTTATAGCGCTGTTGAGCCTTGAGACAGTGTCAGCCTCAGCTGAATCTCCTTCAGCCTCAGCTGAATCTCCTGAATTATCCCCCTTAATCCTTGTTTTCACCTTCTTTTGCCCCAAAATACCACCCTTAGACCTTGATGAACCCGAATAATGAATTTATACTTTTTCCGGAGTCTATAAAAAACTTTCGAAGGAATTGAAAAAACCAACAATAACACAACAGCAATATATATAAAGAAGGGGGCCATCAATATGTTTTGAGGGGGATGAGCATGGGAATGAAAAGCCTTATGACCGGTTCTGGGAAGAAGTACAGGCTAGGCTCTTTGAAATTCTCTGAAGTGGAACTCCAGGGACTTTTCAAGGCCTGGGTAGCGCTGTCCCTCGCTTTCGCCATCCTGATCGGAGGCAACATATTCTCTGCGGAATTCCTCTACAATTTCATCCTTTCAGCCCTTACAGTCGGTGTGGGTTTCATACTGCACGAGCTCGGCCATAAGTTCATGGCGCAGAGGTACGGCTGCTTCGCGGAGTTCAGGTCCTTTGACACAATGCTCGTGCTGGCCATAGCAATGGCCTTTCTCGGATTCATATTCGCAGCGCCAGGAGCTGTCATGATAGGCGGGAATATCGGAAGGGTGAGGAACGGAAGGATATCGCTCGCGGGTCCGCTGATGAGCCTTGTCATTGCAGCGGTTTTTGTCATTGCGCTGTATGTGCAGGTCTTTGATTTCAGCGAGGTAAATGCCATACTGGAGACAGCAAAGGGAATATACCAGCTGCAGTGGACCTACCTTGTGTGCTTTATAGGCGCGAAGATAAACACATTCATAGCATTGTTCAACCTGCTTCCTGTGGCGGTGCTTGACGGAAAGAAGATATACAGATGGAACAAAAAGATATACTTCACTTTCCTGGGGATCGCGATATTCATGATGTTTTTGGTGTTTTGAGCAGGCCATATGAAGAAAGAAAGATGAAGAAAGAATCATGGTTGATCACAAATATCAGTAAGAGGGTGATTTATTATGGAGGGCGTGAAAGAGGATATGGACATGGATGAAATGAGCTATGAGGAAAGGAAAGATGGTTTCGGCAGGGTGATGGAATGCGCCCTTGAAATGTATATCATTTCAGGAGGGGATGACAGATCAAAATACGCCATGAAAGCCAGGATAAAGCAGGCTGAAGAGTTCGGATACAGTGACCTTGCCATGGAGTATATCGAGAAGGTATTCAGTTACGAGCTCTCAAGGAACGCGCAGGACAGCAATAATCCGCTGGAGAGTTGTGCTGAGGCGGCAGGCATAGCGGAGGAACTGGGATTCCATGAGCTGGGCGGCAGATGCATGGATGATCTGCTGGAGCATGCGAAAGAGAACATGGGAGAAACCGCTGCCAACATGGTCAGGCACAAGATGAGGATGATGGGGGTGGGGAGATATGCACGAGACAGTCATAGCGAATATGGTCCTCAAGGACCTTGAGAAATATAAGGACATAGAATCAGCCAGCATAGAGGTGGGAGAGCTGGCAGAGATCACCGCGGATGAGCTTGAGGAAGCCATGAAGAACATGGTGGATTATGAGGTCAGCGTTGCAGAAACGCCCGCAAAGGTGAAATGCGGCTGCGGGCATGAGGGAAGGCCGGAGATAATAGAGAGGGGCCATCATTTTGTAGCCTTTGTCTGCAAAAACTGCGGTCAGGTGCCTGAGATTGTTGAGGGCAATGAGATAAGGATAAAGGATGTTGAAGTGAAGAGCCAGCTTGAAGGGTGAGACAATGTTAATGCGGAGGAAATCATAATGTGTCTGGCGATACCAGGAAAAGTTGTGGGGATAAGAGAGGACGGCGATGAGCAGGAAGTCCGAGTGGAATACCCCGGAGAGACAAGAAAAGCGAAGAACATAGGCCTTGATGTGAAGGAAGGGGATTATGTGATAGTGCAGGCGCAGATGATAGTGCAGAAAGTGCCTGAAGAAGAGGCTCTTGAGAGCCTCAAAGCGTGGAAAGAGAGCGGCAGGAGCTGCGCATGCAATGGCTCTTGAATAGCGCTACAGGCCCCTTGTGACAATCATAAGATGCTGGGCGCGGGATTAAATCTTCCCTACAACATACCCATAATGTATAATCACCCTGTTTCCTTTCTTCAGGCCTAGATTGTGGATGTCCCTGCACATCCTCTCCCTTCCCTTAACCCGGACCTTCAGGATGCCTCCGTTGATCTCCTCAACCTCCCCCTCAAGTATCCTGCACATGTCCTTCATCGACTCAGGGGCATGGCCGAACTCGCCCCCTCCTGAATCTATGAAATCATTATGGCCGCCTCTTTCAAAGTATTCCTTTATCACCTCAATATCCCATCTGCCTGTGTTTCTTCTTTCAGCGATCCTATCCATCTGCTCCATTGCAGTTGTGTAGGTCTCCTCAAGAATCTTTTTTGGGGGTGTGACACCTTTCTCTGCCATGGCCTTCAGCTCATTGAATCTCTCCTGGCTTATTTTCCCCTTCTGCAGTATTACTTCTGTGCATGGGAATGCGTAGCGGGAGAAGAGCTTTTCCGGAACAGCATTATCGCCGGTTTCCATGGCAGAATGAAGAGAATAAAAGCCTTTTAAATCTTCTGCTTTGCCCAGGCGCGATGCTTCCTGAAATCACCCGCGAGAGCGTAGAATCTTTTGTCTGATTCCTTTATGTATCTCTTAATGTCTCCGAGGTCCTTCATGATGTTGAAGGTAAAAGAAAGATTCAGGCATACTAATGCAGTCAGCGCGCCCATGACAATCATGATAACCGCTTCTGATGTAGGGCTATGGCCTGTTATCTTCAGCACAAGCCAGTATATCACAAGACC
>JAWOBY010000070.1:0-2573 GCA_046484055.1 Candidatus Woesearchaeota archaeon
GGTATATGCTCAACACCTCCTGAAGGTATCTTCTTCTGGTTGATGTTGTCATAACCATTGTCAGGAACATCCTGCCATTCCACGCTCCCATAAGCATCCTCAGGAACTTTTGACCAGTCAATCTTACCATAATCCCCTTTCTCAAGAACCTGCTCAATATTCTCTGATTTATACATCTCATCACTGTCATATTTGTATGTAGAAGGGTCATCAGGATCAAATTCTTTTTCCTGCGCTGGAATAAGTATTATTGAAGCAAGAAATATTATGAGCACTATCGCGCTTGAAAAGATGATGTTTGTTTTTTTCATTATTTACCCTCTTTAAATGATTATATTATATAAATTTTACTCTGAAAAGTCTGCATAGGTTGTTCCATCTCTGATTCTAAGGCTTAAATGGCTGGTGCTAATGTTATACTCCTGACTTACCTTGCTCGCGAATGTGAATACATAGGCCTCTTCTTTCACTCTTGAATCAGGGTCCTTTATTATATAGACTATGTTATTGTCTGGTTTTGATATTGTCCTCACATCTATGCCATCATCCTTGAGGGATCTTATGTAATCAAGATTCACAAGATGGGGGCCTTCTTTAAGAGAAGAATTTACAAATTTTTCTGCAATATCATGTATAAGCCTTAACCTTACATCCATCTCAATATGGAAATCAGAGATCTCTGTCAGTGAATCCCCTTCTCTTATCGCAAGAGGGTAACTGATGTCAAAAAGTGTTTTATCTTCAGCAAAAGAGATGTTAATTGTTCCAACACTTTCATTTATCTCATATTGGGGAAAGCTTTGGAAATCATTTGTGCATTGGCCCATGTTGAACATGAAATATCTCCTTATTTCCTGCTTCATCTGATCAAGGCTTGCCAGTCTTGATTCACCTTCATAATAACCATAAGATGTATTGTAATCTCCCAGGCCAAGATTTGTCACAGGCAGGTATATATATCCTCCGTGATATCCAAGGATATAGAAAGCATCCTCAAGGGTCTGATCCATGCACCCTTTTGTGAACAACCTGACAGATGAAACATCCAGCTCCTGGGCTCTTTCAGCCTCTTCCTCAAGCTCCTCTGCACTCTCCCCTCTCAGGAAGAATATAAGGCTTATCAGAACAAGGATGACAATACCTATTATTATGAATATTGTTACCTGGCCTCTTTTTGGTGACATTTGGTGTTTTTATAATCAGACAGTTTATAAATTTTTCTGTTCCCAACAAACTTTATAAAAACCCCGTGTTTCAGGCAGGATATGGCTGAGGTTGAGAAAGTCATCAGCAAGCTGAAAGAGTACACCAGGCACGAGAACGCGAGGCTGGTCAACTGCGGTAACGCAGCAATATTCGCAGCCATCTACATCCTCAAAAAAGTCAACTCAAAGCCTTTTATTCTTGTTCCGGACCAGGGAGGCTGGATATCATTCAAGACCTATCCCAAGATATTCGGATTTGGGGTAAAGGAGATAAAGACAGACAAAGGGATTATTGACCTCCAGGATCTTGAGGCTAATGCAAAGAAAGGCGCGGGCCTGTTCATAACAAGCTTTGCAGGATACTATGCAGAGCAGCCTCTCAAGCAGATCTCAGAGATATGCCGAAAGTACGGCTGCATACTGATTGAGGATGCCACAGGGGCGATAGGTGATGCCACATTGTGCAACGGGAATTATTCTGACATCATTGTGGGAAGCTTCGGCAAGTGGAAGCCTGTGAATTTTGAGGATGGAGGTTTCATATCAACAAATGAGTCAGAGTATTTTGAGAAGACAAAGGAGATGTACTCCATTCTGAGGTTCAAGCCTGACCATGACAGGCTGTTGAAAAAGCTGGAGAGGGCAAAGAAAAGGGTGAACGGATTTGTGGAACGGGCAGAGAAGATCAAACAGGACATGGAGGCCGCGGGCCTGAAGGTTCTTCACAGGGAAAAGCGAGGCCTGAATGCTGTTGTGGCATTCAAGGATGACAGGCAGAAGGAGAAGATAATAGAGTACTGCAAGAAAGAAGGATATGAGTTCCTTGTATGCCCGAAAGAGATAAGGGTAGAAGAGGATGCGATAAGCATTGAAGTCAAGAGATTGTAAGATTTATTCTTTAATATCCTGTATTTAACACCAATAATGACTATTCCTAATAATGACCTCCAGCCAATGCACACCTGTTTCGTCCCGCCATCCCTCCCCCACCTAATTATAATTATAACTGCTCAGCTGGCTGGTGCTGCGGAGCAGTTGTTGGGGGGGCAGCGGGCTTATTGGTTAGTTGTTTGATAGGGGCGGTGGAAATGCTATGAAAGAAATTAAAAAACAACAAAACTCTCAGCAAAAAATTAATAAACTATTGCAATAACCTGCAGATTACAATGCCTCTCAAAGAACCTCAGTCAATGGATGAATGCGTTTACTTCACCAGAAGGACGCTTGAGAACAACGGCAGGGTCACAGCCTGGGCCTACAGGATTGACTGCCCGAAGTGCGGAAAGGCGAAGATGGGCAAGCCTGTTGAGAAGGGCAAGGTCAAGACACGGGCAAAGGAGTATGTCTGCCCTGAGTGCAGCCACACTG
>JAWOBY010000063.1:0-20267 GCA_046484055.1 Candidatus Woesearchaeota archaeon
AAGTGTATGCCAAGTTAAAACTTAAAGAATCAATAAAAATATGTGAGGAATGAAAATGAAAACAGAAAAACTGATTTTAATCCCCCTTATATTTATTGCACTTTTGCAGGTAGCTACAGCCCTGGATGTATCCGGAACAGTATATTACAATGTTAATGGAACTTCGGTGCCTGGAGAGGGTGCTGTGATTAATCTTACTAATAGTTCTGGAGATTTTGTAGGCCAGGATACAGCAGATGCTGCAGGTGCATATTCAATATCAACTCCTCAGACAGTTCCCCCTCCTATGCTGCTTACAGCATATGTGCCTAATAGATCTGTAACTCCAGAATCAAAGCCAACAAATCCTATGAGTAACACGCAGACAATTGATATCCAGTTCTCTTTCAGCTGTCCGGATGATGACTCAGACAGCTATTTCGCATCATGGTGCGGAGGGCAGGATGTTAATGACTCTGATGCAACAGTGAACCCTGATGCCACAGAGGTATGCAATGGTATTGATGATAATCTTGATGGGGATGTTGACGAGGGCTTTGATAAGGATGGTGACAATTATACTACCTGCGGTTCGTGGGACGGCTCTTCCTATATCAGCCCAGACAATTCTTATGTGGATTGTGATGACACAGATGCAGGCATTTATCCAGGAGCAGCAGAGACCTGCGGTGATGGTATTGATCAGGATTGTGATGGGAATGATCCTCCAAAGATAAACAGCCTTGATTATCCTTCAGGCAAATGGTCTGGCAAGGTCAGGATCTCATGGAACATATCTGATCCTGATGGAATCAACACAAGCATACTGATGCTTGTTGTCAGGGATGTCACAATTGAACAGCTGAAAGACAATAGTGTGAGCATAAACTTCAGCAATGGAGATTCGCTTGATAGCATAAGTGGCGGTGAGGTTGTGGAGAACATCAAAGTCTACAATTCAACAAACAACCAGCTAATGAGCAAGGGAAAGCTTTTGGCTGCATTCAACAAAAGCGAAGGCAGCATCAGTTTTGACTCAAAAACACTCTCAGATGGGGATTATAACCTCATTGCAGTTGCAATGGACCACAAAGGCCCTGGAGATAACAGAACTGACACAATAAGGATAGACCAGCCTGCTCCTCCAGCAGATGACGATGATGATAATGACAACTCCGGCGGAGGCGGAGGCCCTCCTCCAGTCCTGATGAATGAACCTACTGAAGAAGAGCAGCCAGAGACAGAAGAGCAGGAACAGCCTGAAGAGGAAGAAAGCGAGCCAGAGACAGAAGAGACAGTCACAGAAGAGACAGGCATGGAAGAGGCAACAGGAGCTGCAGCAGGAGAGGACATCACAGGAGCAGCAGTCGGAGGAGGAAATGAGAGCATAATGCCTGCAATAGGCCTTGGCCTCATAATCTTCGGGCTGCTCGGGCTTGCAGGAATGCTTGTACTGTGGAAAAAGAACAGGTAATACTTTTTATTCATACTTTTCTATTTTCTTTTTCTTTATGTGCTGGTAAGCAGAAAAAGCAGCTATTGCTCCATCAGAGGCAGCAGTCACAGCCTGCCTCATGGGAGTGTCAGTGCAGTCTCCTGCAGCATATACACCCTCAACACTTGTCTTTTTCTCCCTGTCAATCTCAATGAAATTGCTGCTGTCAATCTTCACCCCAAGCTGCTCTGCAAGGTGTGTTGAGGGTATGGATCCTATCTCTATAAAGAGCCCGTCAAGGGGAAACTCAGCGCTTCCATTGTAAGGCTTGTCAAGAACTGCTGCAGAAAGCTTTCCGTCACCCTTCAGCTCCACGACATTGGTGTTGGGTATTATCTCAATGTTGCTGGCCTCATCAACAGCCTTCCTGTTTATGGGCTCTGCCCGTATCTCGCCCTTCCTGTAGATTATATAAACATCTTTTGCATACTGCGAGAGCAGGAGCGCTGCCAGTGCTGCTGAGTCAGAGCCTCCTACAACACCCACTCTCTTGTCCCTGAAGAAAGCTGCATCGCAGGTGTAGCAGTAGCTCACTCCCTTTCCTATGAACTTGTCCTCTCCAGGGATGTTCATGTGCCTTCTTGAGAGGCCCATCGCAAGAATTACTGACCTGGCCTCAAAGCTCCTGTCCTTTGTGGAGATAACAAAATGGCTGTCTTTTTTCTCAGCCTTCTGGACAGGCTCAAAAAGGAACTCAACACCAAGTCCCTCTGCCTGCTCCTTGAACTTCATCATCAGCTCAAAGCCTGATATCTCCTTGTAGCCCGGATAATTGCACACCTTGTGGGCCTCATTCAGGGTGCCCCCAAGCTCTTTTGATATCACAAGCACCTTAAGATTGTACCTTGCTGCGTAGATGGCTGCTGAAAGGCCTCCGCAGCCTGCTCCTATGATTATGAGGTCGTGCATGTTATTCTGGTCATTAGGGGTTGTTTATAAATATTTGCTCTGGCTTGAGTATATGATAATTATATTAATCCTGATACTGTAGCAGGATATAATGGAATATTTGATGATGTGGAGATATTGCACATTTAGTGGCTGAATCGATCTCAGATGAGGAAACAGGAGAATACAATGCCAAATTTACCTGAAAAAATATATCATATCTTGCCTCAAGCCATAATTACTGGTGGTTTTGAGGTATATATGTTACTTCAGCAATATTTATAAGTCCCCTATGTTTAGGGCTTTTATGGCATCCAAAATCGGCATTATCGGGGCAATGGATGAGGAGATTGAGGCATATCTAAAGCATATTGATAAGCTTAAGACTGAAAAGTGGAAGATATTCAAGTTCTATACAGGCCGATTCCACAACCATGATGTTGTCATTGTAAAATCAGGGGTAGGCAAGGTATTTGCTGCAATGGTCTGCCAGGCTATGATTGACAGGTTTGGCGTGGATATTGTCTTATTCACAGGGGTGGGTGGGGCCCTCAATAATAGCTTAAACATTGGTGATGTGGTAGTCAGCACAGACTCGGTCCATCATGACTTTAATGCGATCCCCCTTGGCTTCAAGAGAGGCCAGATATCATACACTGACTATCGCTTTTTTGCATCAGAAAAGAAGCTGATTGATATCGCATTAAAGACAAAGATAGAAGGCAAGAAGATAATCAAGGGAAGAATCCTTACAGGCGACCAATTCTTGACCCAGTCTGAGAAAGAGAATCATTCTTATCTGGTTGAAGAGCTGAAAGGGGACTGCATAGAGATGGGGGGGCAGCAGTGGCCCAGGTCTGCAATATAAATGAGACACCTCATGTCATAATAAGGACTATGTCAGATAAGGCAGATGGGACTGCTGTAAGGGATTATAATGAATTTAAAGCAGTGGTTTCGTCCAATTCGTTCAAAGTGGTTGATAATATAATCAAGAACACAGATTAGACCTTTCTCATTACATGTATGTTGGATATAAGGGAAGAGAAATTGAGGATCTTCAGGCCCTAGTAGAAGAGGGGGTTGTTAATGGGGGGATGAAACTAAAAGTCAATGAACTTAAATCCGCAGTTAATCACCTTTATTCCATACAAATAACCTCCCCTGAACATCTTTTACAGGAGTTGTTCACAAACTTCGGCAATGGTTCTTTCATAAAAGGAAGATATTACAAAGAATATTAGAAGTCAAGGAATTCCATGACTTTTGCTATATCCTTCTCATCTATAATGAATATCACATCAGTCCAGCAGCTCATGGTTTCCACTATATTCACTCCATGGTCCCAGAATAATGAATAGAGATGTGCTGCAACACCTGGTATGTCTTCGAGTTCTTTAGAGCTTTTCAGGACAACCATGGCAAGATTCTTGTTGATTCTGAGTGCATTGTTCCTGAATGGTCTCTTTATTTCATCAATATGTTTTCCTGAGGCTATGATTGTTATTGCACCACTCCCCTCAATTGCGTAGAAGATTCCCTTGTCCTTCTTTATGCTTTTCTCCAATTCTATTAGGTTGTCAGGATAAATTTCTTTCTCTATTATGATCGCTGCTATCTTGTTCTTGATCTCAAGCTCACTCTTGCTTAGGAGATCCCTTATTTTTGATTCTCCGCTCTCTTTTCCTTTAAGTTTCTCAGCAAATCTTCTTGCAGCAATTAGTATGGCTTCGTTGCTGGTTTTTTTTGTTATGCCAAGGTCTTCTGCGATCATTCTTGCCAGTGAGGAGTAATTAAGCAGGCCTTTCTTCAAGCAATCTTTTATGCTTGGATGCTCATTTATGTACTTCTCTGTCAGGCTTGTGGTGGTTGTCATAGGAGTATTAGTGGCATAGACAATATATAAATCTTTTCATTTTAGAACAAAGTTGTTCTTTTGTACCTTTTTGTTCTGTTTTAAACAAAAATGCAATATCTGTTCTGTGTTGGGCAGTATATATAAAAGCTCTCACGTAATATATTGCATTAAATAGTAAATACCTGATTGAGGTGGCTAAAATGAATAAGAAAGTAATACTTGCCTACAGCGGGGGCCTGGATACAAGCGTAATCCTGAAATGGCTGGTGAACAAGGGTTATGAGGTGGTAGCATATCTGGCGGATGTGGGCCAGCAGGAGAATCTTGAGAGTGCCAAGGAGAAGGCCCTTGAGCTTGGGGCTTCCAAGGTCTATATAGAAGACTTAAAAGAAGATTTTGTCAAGAAATTTATTTTCCATGCGCTTAAAGCTAATGCATTATACGAAGGAAAGTATCTTTTAGGAACTTCGCTTGCAAGGCCACTGATAGCCAAAAGACAGGTGGAGATCGCAGAAAAAGAGAATACAAACATATTTGCTCATGGAGCAACAGGCAAGGGGAATGACCAGGTGAGATTCGAACTTACTTTTATGACTTTTATGAAGAATGCTGAGATAATCTCCCCTTGGAAGGACAAAGAGTTCCTGCAAGAATTCAAGGGGAGGACAGACTTGTTGAATTACGCTAAACAGGAGGGTATTCCTGTGGAGGCGACACATGAAAAGCCATATAGCATGGACGAAAACCTCGCACATATCAGTTATGAGTCAGGTACGCTGGAGAACACTGCAGAAGAGCCTGATAAAGGCATGTTAAAGATGACATTGTCTCCAAAAGAAGCTCCTGATAAGGAAAAGAAAATCTGCATAGAATTCAGCAAGGGAATCCCTGTCAAGGCAACAGATATGGATTCGGGAAAAGCAGTTTCCGGTTCCCTGGAGCTTTTTCAGCACCTTAATAAGATTGGATCAGAGAATGGAATTGGAAGAACAGACATTGTGGAGAACCGTTTTGTGGGCATAAAATCAAGGGGGGTCTATGAAGCCCCTGCAGCAACAATCCTTTTCAAGGCCCATATGGATGTAGAAAGCATCACACTTGACAAGGAGGTTGCTCATCTGAAAGAGATGCTCTCTCCAAAGATATCAGAAATAATCTATAATGGACTCTGGTTCTCTCCTGAATTTGAATTCCTGATGTCTGCAATTGAAAAGAGTCAGGAAAAGGTAAGCGGAAAGGTTTATCTAAAGCTTTATAAGGGAAATATCATAATAACAGGCAGAGAATCCCCTTATTCCCTGTATGATCAGGACATCTCCAGCATGGACAAGGAAGGGGGATATGACCAGACAGACGCTAAAGGATTCATCAATATAAACGGATTGAGACTCAGGCTTAATCAGGCATCAAAATGAAACTCTGGCAGAAGAAACAGAAATTGAACAAGGCTGTAGAGGATTTTACAGTTGGAAATGACTACCATCTGGACCAGAATCTGGTCAGTTATGATTGCAAGGCATCAATAGCGCACGCAAAGATGCTCAGTAGGATAGGGGTGTTAAGCAAAGATGAGGAAGAAAAGCTTGTCAAGTCACTGAAAGACATGATTGAGCTGGATAAGAAAGGAGAATTTAGAATAAAAAAGGAGCAGGAAGACTCTCATACAGCCATAGAGAATTACCTTGTTAGGAATGTAGGTGAGGCTGGTAAAAAGATACATACTGCAAGGTCAAGAAATGATCAGGTGATGGCAGCATTAAGGCTTTATTACAAGGACAAGCTGGATGAATGCAGGGAACTGATCCGAGGTATGGTGAACTCGTTGAAGTATTTCAAGAAAAAGAAAGGAAATATCAAGATGCCTGGCTTCACCCACACAAGAAAAGCGACACCCTCCTCTGTAGGTGTGTGGGCAGAAGCGTTTGCAGCTTCAATGCAGGACAACATCAAGCTTTTGAATATCTGCCACTGCCTGATTAATCAGTCTCCTCTGGGTTCAGGGCCTGGTTATGGGCTTCCTTTAGACACGGATGATGAATATACCACAGATCTTCTTGGATTTGGTAGGGTGCAGAAGAAACTCTATGTTCAGAACAGCAGAGGCAAATTTGAGTCATCAATCCTGCATGCTCTTGAGCAGATAATGCTTGACTTGAGCAAAATGTCTTCTGACTTGATATTATTCACACTTCCTGAGCTGGGATATTTTGAGATCCCTGAAGAGATATGCACTGGCAGTTCTGTGATGCCTCAAAAAAAGAATCCTGATGTCCTTGAATTGCTGCGGGCTAAACATAATGTAGTTCATTCCTGTGAAATCCAGGTCAAGATGATTGTTTCAGGACTAACATCAGGTTACCACCGGGATCTTCAGATCACCAAAGAACCTGTTATGAAATCATTTGAAATAACAAAGAAGAGCCTCTATATTATGGGGCTGGTTGTAAGCAAGCTTAAGGTAAATGAGGATAAATGTGAAGAAGGGCTTACACCAGAGATATTTGCCACAGAAGAGGCTTATAAGATGGTTAAGAAAGGCGTTCCCTTCAGGGAAGCATACAAGAAAGTCTCCAAAAGGCTTTAAGCCTATTTCAATAAATACATTCAAAGAAGAGGGACAATGAAATCACTAACCATTTCAACGCAGGGGCAAGGCAGGTGAGGTATGCAGCCACATCACCAGTAATGACATCCGGAAGAACTGAGAGCAGGCTTTCGGCTGATCATCATCATGGGAGAATCAATAATATTTCCGGGTACTGGCGACAGCCTGTCTTTTAAGGTTTTGGTGAATTCCTACTGCCTAGGTAATCACTCTACAATAGTAAAACAACGTAAAATTTATATATCTCTTATATATTTACACATAAAATGAATAATAACAATGAGGGTTCGTCAGGTTATGATTCAGATTCACCCACGAATCTGGAGCATAGTTTGATAATAGATTGTGGGCATGGAAAAAATGAAAAAAAGTGATTTACATTTCATGCCTCCTAATTTTGATTTTGAAGGATCTTATATAGAAGGTATTCTGGAAAAATACGGCTTCGACAGGGAGGTCGGATCAGGTTCACAGGGGAAGGCAATGAAGTTTGTGGGTGAAAACTCAGGAATAGAAGTCATTTATAAACACAATTTAGAGATGATCAACTCATCTACCCAGGCAAATATCTATGGGACTGAAGATGATTTCTCCTATTTATCCTTCATCAACGAAAGAGATTTCATATCTTCAATGAGCGTTTACGCAAGATTGTCGGCATTTGTAGAAGAACACACAAGTGATGGAAACTTAGGCTTTGATAAAGGAAGGTTTATCTTCAAACATAAAGAGCTAAATCCCCATGATGCAATGATGATCATGTCAGATTACCACAAAAATGAGAAAGTGATGAATTCTCAGTTTGCTGTTTCTCCGATATTGATTGATTATGGCAATTTCATCTATGATAAGGAAGGGAACAGATTCTGCGCCATAAATGAGCCGCAATCAGGATACATTAGAGACCTCATGTTAGGGTGTTTTGAACGTAATAATTGGATTGTGCCCCTATACTCTTTTGAGGAGGGAGAGACATTGGACAATCTTTTGTATTCCTGTGATCAAAAAATGGCAGAAAGGTTAGCCAAGAACATTATCTATTCAGGGATGGTTCTCCATAGTATGGGAATGTTGCATAGGGATATAAAACCTGAAAATATTATTATCTCTTCTTCAGGCAAGATAAAATTTCTTGATTTTGGCATTACCTGTCCTTTCAGCTTTTCGGACAGAGCAGCTTATCTGGCAGATATGATTGATACATCTCCTTTATCTAACTACATTGGAAACAACGCGGATTATATAGCCAAATCATGGCGCGGATCAAGAATATTCAGCCCCCCAGATATATACACAGATTGGGCAAGTAATAAGGACGATATCTTTTCAATAGGGATGTTGTGTGCAGTATTACTCACTAAGGATCATGCTTTCATGGAGAATTTTTCTAAGAACAGCACAAAAGATGTAAAAAGAGAATACAGCAATTATCTCAAAGAATCCCTTGACGATGGGCAAAAGAGGCTAGAACTAGAGAAAAAACATGGTAAGTTTCTCAGGAGGCATAACAATCCCTTGCTTTATAAAATAAGCCATATGTTTCATCCAGACTCTAAGATTAGACCTCCGCGTATGGTTTCGATTGCCCAAGAATTGGGGATGGATATTCCAGAACATTTCCCTCCATATATCAATGTTCTTGAAGTCTACCAAAATGAGAGAAACACACCCCACTCTAAAAAGAATATGATGGGAGAGATGGAAAACAGGCTTAGAAGTAGGGGAGACATAACCATTATACCTTTTTGGGAATATGAAAATAACGCTATCCTAAGCCATGATGAAGAGAATATAAATGGATCTCTGAAGGAACTTAAAATTTTATAAATAAAAAGGTAAATGGAGGTGAAGTATCTCCCTTCACTCCAGAAGAGCATGTTTATGGAAATAAATTTAGTTTGAGTGGTGTAAAATATTTGATATCTGATGATCAAACATTTGATATAAGACATGGTTCTGTTGAAAGATGGTTGATGATTAACCCCTATATTTACATAAGCAACCTTATAAATCAATCAGATTCGCTCACATACTCCTCTATTCTCAATGCAGTGAAACATTCAAGGAAATCATTTGTGGTGTCTGTTATCAACTTACATTCTCCGATGACTCTGATCTCTTCATCATTAAAACTATCCTCTTTTATCATGTTTATTATCTTGTATCTTCTCTTTACTATCTCATGCATATCACTGCTTGAATATTTCTCTTTAAGTATCATATCAAACTGGTCAATAAAGAACTGGAAATTCATGTTCACATATTCCTTTATTTTTGGGGTTATCCATTTCATTTCCCTCACCCGTTCGCTGGTATGCCTTACCTTGTCTATGACCTTGTCGACAACCATCATAAGACTGAGTAACCTGTCTTTCTTGTCATCAGGCATATCCGATAATCTAAGAAGCCTTAGATAATAATACACGAATTTGACTATATTGTCATGATAATCATATGTTTTCTCATGGAAGACCTTAAAATCCAAGTCCATTGCTTTGACAAGCTCTTCCATGAACTCTTTTATCAAGTAGAACATCCTCTTCTGGACAATCTCTATCTTTTCTGATTTCTCATTTGTCATGAAGCTCTGAATCACTATCCTGTTCTTTGTGTTTGATACAATCTCCAGTCCAATAAACCTTTCAATAAGCTTCTTAACATGCTTTGCAATGTCAATATCTGTTCCATATTTGTAATCTGAGAATCTAGGGTTGTCAAACCTCAGCTCTATCTCATCTATTCCCTGTCTGTAGAACTCAGCAAAATGCCTGTCAAGTATAATCTTATTGAAGTTTTTGATATCCAGAATCACTCTTTTCCTGGGCTGGTGATTCTTATTTTTTAGAAGCTTCAGTGTATTTGCATCTTCCTCCACCTCAACCTCATCCCCTCTCTCAATCCCCTGCTTCTTCACCCACTTGCTGGGCAGGCTGACCATGTATGTTGCAGGGCCCTGCTTTACGACTTTTCTTTTCATTCTACTGCCTCACAGGTTCTCAGGGGGAACTGCAGAATTAGTATATAAATTTTTCTGAAATATTCGAACATAATAATTAATTATTATTATACTAGCAAAAAGTATATATTATTTTCAAACTATATGAATATTCTACATCACAGCCAGAAATAAAACATGTAGCTGATAACAATGGAAAAACAGGATTTCCAGATAATATCCCGCCTGAGGAGCAATGCAAGGAAGAACCTGAGCAGGATCAGCAGGGAGACAGGCATTCCTGTGTCAACCATATTTGAGAGGCTGAAAAGATACGAGAAGGAGCTGATAAGAAAGCATACAGCACTTCTGGACTTCTCAAAACTTGGCTATGACATAAGAGTAAGCATTATCCTCAAGGTGCCAAAAGAGAACAGGGACGCCCTGAAATGCTTTCTGATGAAGCAGGAGGGAATAAACTCACTCTACAGGATAAACAACGGCTATGATTACCTTGTTGATGCTGTCTTCAGGAACATGCAGGAGGTGATTGACTTCATGGAAACTCTTGATGAGTTCAAGGCCAGGAAGGAATGCTATTATTTGCTTGAAGAGATAAAAAGAGAGGATTTCATGAGCGATCCAGTGCTTACAGGAGAATTTGTACAGCGCCCCGAAAGTGCTGGAACTAATTAGTTTAAACATTCAACCATTTCATAAATCATGAAAATATTACAATTTAAAGCTGAAATTATGGAATTTTTGCAGTATTCCAGAAGATTTTACTGAATTGATGAAAGATTTTCCGAATCTTATGGCAAAAATATAAATTAAATTTTTTGAAGATTGACTTAAGGTTTAGAGCTGATTATTATTGAAAAATAATATATTGGGTGTTTCCAGATGAAGCCATTGGTAAATGAATTGACAGATATACTTAAAGGCGAGCCGGCAGGCATGAGGGTGGATCCTGATTTCACCCTTATGGTTCAATCAGCAAGCATTGAAGAAGTAAAAAAAGCACTCAAAGACTACAATGTGGCTGTAGATAGTATGATAAGGGGGATTTACACTGATCATATGGGCATGTCATACAATTCATGCATGTCAACAGCTGCTTTGACATCCAAGAAGGGTTTTGACAGGATGTCATATGCTATCTTTGCAGCTTATCTTATTCAAAGGGGAAAATCAGACAGCAGAATATCTGTTCAGGAGAAGGAAATGACAACCCGGATAGGTGATATAATATACACCAATATAAAAACAGAGAGAGACATCAGTGTGGAGGGCCATATGTCCCAGCTTAGCTATGCCCTGGAGGAGATATGCAGATATTTTGAAGAGAAAGGGTATTATTCCAGTGCAGAAGTCATCATGGATGACCCCAGAGCTGAATTCTGCATTCACGATCTGGAGCAGGGTAAAAGCACAGGAATCATTTACAGGATGGAAGATCCGGTGATACTGGCATCAGCCCAGGATCTGAACAGGAAATACGGCTCCTCCTGTCAGCACTTCTCATCAAGAACAATACAGGCCTGCCTGAGACAGTTCAATCTTACAGGAATGGAAGTGAAATTTAACCCTAATGATCATACTAGTGAAGGTGTGCTTGAAAAGTGGGAGATATACAATGACCAATAGCTTGTACGCGAAAGTATTTCAGGATGATAAAATGACAGATGCTCCGGCAAGCATAGGTGTGATTGGGGAGCCTTACATTGATGATATGAATAAGAGAGTCAAATACTTTTGCACCAAGACTCTTATCTCGCCTGAGGAGGTACACAAAGAGTTCAATAAGGCAATAGATATGATGAAGGAGAGTAACATGACAAGAGTTTCAATGAGATCTCTTGTAGACTTTGATTATGAAAGCGATTTTGTGGAGGCGAAAATACCTATAATAAATAAGGGAAAGCATATGGTGTATCTGGGATTCTTGGAAAGGGAAAGAAAATCAGATAGCCACATACTCAAACTTGAGGACATGTCTGTGGAGAGTGTCTTATCCAGTAAAAAAAAGACATATCATGATCTTGAGGGCTTCACCCTTACAAGACTCCACCATGAAATGGCTGATCAGAGTTTAATCACTGATATGGTCTCTCTTTTCAATAAAAGTTATGGGAGTTATCTCATACAGCTGGATGAGGATCAGGTCAAAGAGATGATAAATGGCTCAAGAGTCTATGTGGCAATAGATAATCATACAGGGAGAGTTGTATCCTCTGTTACAGGGGAGACAGCGGAGATAGATGGAGATGAAAAAATTGAGCTGTGTGAGGTCAGTGAGATGGCAACCCTCAGGGATTATCGCGGAAAGGGCATATCAACAGGGCTTGTGGGAATGCTGCTTAGGGAGATGGAAAACAACAGAAGGATAATATACACTGAATCAAGAGCATGCCATCTTCCAATAAACCAGCTCTTTGCCAACCTTAACTTCAGGTATGGTGGCCGGCTTGAGAAACATTGTGTAATCTCAGGGGACAAGGAAATCAATGAGGAGGGCCCTTATGAGAACCTGAATGTGTGGTACAGGAATGAAGAGGGTGAGAAAAATGGATGAGCAGGACCAATGGAATCAGTTTGCGGGGGATTATAATGAAAGGGTTTATTCAATAACAAGCTTTCCTGAGAAAGTGCTTAGAATCATTCATAATGTAAGGGAAGGCAGACAGCTTATTGTGGGCTGCGGATCCGCAACAAATCTTAATCAGGCCCTTATGGATTTTAATAAGGGCAGCGTGGTGGCTGCAGACTACAGCAGGGAGATGTTAAAGAAAGCAGAGAGAGATTGCTCTTCTGCAAGGATTACCTACATCTATGCGGATACCAGGAATCTTCCCTTTAAAGATGAGTTTGACACAGTCATATCAACAAACAGTATTCTGCCTGAAGAACCTGAGGATGCAGGAAAGATGTTTGAACAGATATATGGGGCCTTGAAACCAGGGGGAAGGCTTGTTGCTTATCTTCCTTCCTTTGACTCAAATGAGAAGCTGAAGGCCCAGTTTCCGGAATACAGTCTGGAGACAGATCCTCATAAGAAGAGGGTCTGGGACACAACAGGTTGGCAGACATTCCACACAAAAGAATCTCTTGAGAGCATGCTTCAAAAATTCTCAAGGGTGAGCATAGAAAAAGTGGGGATTGAGTCTGAGGCAGAAGCTGCTGAGATGGAAAGGATATACGGTTTCGATTACAGGGGCAGGGATTTTTTTGAATATTTTGTGGTTGCTGAGAAGTAAAAATTGTTTGATTGGCAGAATGCTGGTGCATACTGTTCGTAATATGATAAGAATATAACAGGAGGTAAGAATGACTGAAGAAAAAGATTACAAAATAGTTAAAGGAAATGAGGGGAGAGAACCCATCTCAAGCTTCAGGCAGACAGCCAACTGTTTTTCTGCTTATGAGATCAACCCTGCTCTGGGATGTGATTTTGGATGCACTTACTGCTCAATGTATGCTCAGGAGGAGGATATGGCACATCAGCCTGTGAAGATATTCTCTGATTATCCTGAGTATCTTAGAGATGCCATATCCCACCTTAAGGCTGAAGGAATCAGGCCTACATTCAATTTTACCCCAAAAAGTGATGTTTTAATGCCATCCCTTATTGATTCAGGGGTGACCCAGAAAATATTAGATATCCTAACTGAGACAGAGTCAAGATTTTATATGATTACAAAAGGAGGCGTGCCTCCTGAAGATGTGCAGGAAAGAATTTATAAAGCAAAGGATCTTGGCCAGATTATACTCTCAGCAGGCCTTCCTGATGAGAAATATAGGATGAGGCTTGAGCCTAATGCACCATCCATAGAGCAGAGAATGGAGCTTGGAAGATTTTGCACTGAAAACGGCATAAGGGCAGCAGGTATAGTTGCCCCTTTTCTTCCAGGTATGGGGGAGGATTATAAAGAGGGAATAACCAAAAGGTATAGGTCGGCTGGAGTTGATCATCTCTCAATCCATATCATGAAAGTATCTGAGCATTGTCTGGAGAGGATGGCTGGCATCTTGGGAGACAGGATAAAAGAAGCTTATACTGAATCTGAGTCAATAGACTGGGGGCTTCCGGGGGGCAGAAGAGTCAAGAGATTCTATGCTAACCCTGAGATCATGAAGAATGAGCTTTATGATTTCAAAAGCCTTGCTGAGGATAAAGGAATGACAGTGAGTGTCTGTAAGGATGTGATGAGGCTTATAGGTGATAACCATTTCAACTCAGGGGCAAGCAGAAGAGGGATAACATGTGTGGGTTTCAGGAGGTGATGGTATGCCGAGAATATATTTTTCAGTAAAGGACCAGCAGAAAGCTGAAAAGCTAAAAGGATTCATCCCTCAGATTGTGGCTTTTATAGGCAGGCCGCCGGGCACATTCGAGTTCTACATAAATGTTGACAGGGAGAAGAGTGAGACTGCGAAAGCATTCATACTGAGGACAGGGGAAAGGGTCAGTAAAAAGCTTGATATCAGGCTGGCGGAATTCATAGAGAGCAATGCAGGTGTGGATGCTGAGGTTGTGATGGTAGATGAGAATAACTGGTTGAGCAAGGAGGATGTAAAAAAGATAGTGGAGGAAGTGGATGGATATTGTTGAGTTATATCTTGGAAACCTTATTGATGAGATAAAATCATCAGGAAAGGAAAAAGGAGCAGTTAGTCAGTCAGGCAGTCTTGAATCCGAAGTATTCAGGGTTCTGACCTCACGGAGGTATTCCCATGTGAGCCGGGGAAAGGCAGGAAAGCATTTTCAGGGCATTCAGGATGCAGTGTTGAAGGCTGCGAAAGAATCGGGCCCAATACAATTCTGCCTTGATATTGGGGGAGGATATCATGCCTCAATAAACAGAAAGGAAGGTATTTCATATGATATTGGCCTGAGTGAAGTGATGCTGATACGCCAAATTGCATGTTTCTCTGATGAAATAAAGCGCTTTTACTCTCCAGGGGTTCAGTTCATGCTTTTTGTGGATAATAATTGTGCGAATATCGTGAATGATATTCCTTTGGAGAACACAGATGGGTATGTAGGGGATTTACGCTCACTTATAAAGGAGCTCGACACAGTTGATTATATAGAGGTTCTTCCTGAATCAGAGCTGTTTAGCATTGATAAATATCCAAAGGTAGATGATAATGTCCCTGAATCAGTTGAGGATAAGGAGCTTGAGAATGTCAGGCGCTTTCTAGGAAGAGCCTGCTCTCGTAGGGAAGCAGCCCAAAGAGCAGAAAGATACAAGCAGGTAACCTCATTCTCTGAGGAGATTATGGCCCCTATTGTTGAAGGATCTGTGCGTCTTACCCAGAGATATACAGAGAACACAATGTGTTTCAGGGCATTTCCAGGGGCTGATCAAAGGATACAATGCGGGCAGGTGGGGCTTCTGGTGGGAGACTCTGTTAAGCCGTTGCTTTTCACCACAAAAAATTATGGGGATTACACTCCCCTATGGGAGGAAACAGGCTCTCTCCCTATGATAGAAAATGTGCTTATAGCGAGGGATTATCATGAAAGGAAAAGATGAGGGAAGGAATAAGCATAACCTTCCTGAAGACAGAAAAATAAAGCTTGAGAGGATTGAGGATCAGGGGATAAACCCATATCCTCACAAATATGACCGAACCCACTATTCATCAGACATAAAAATATCTTATGCCCATCTTGAAGAAGGCGAGGAAGCCCATGAGGGGTGTGTCAGTATAGCAGGCAGGCTCACAAGGCTGAACAGAATGGGAAAACTTACTTTTGGGGATATTACTGATGGTGAGGGGAAGATTCAGGTATGTTTCTTAAAGGATGAGCTTGGTAGTGATTATGAAAATATCAAGCACCTGGATATTGGTGATATAATCGGGGTTGGAGGATCTATCTTCAGAAGCAGTAAAGGAGAGGTAACAGTTAAATCAAGAGAATATGAGCTTCTTTCAAAGTCATTGAGAGGCTTGCCTGAGAAATTCCACGGCCTAAAGGATGCAGGAATGAGGTACAGGCACAGGTGCCTGGACATGATAGCTAATCCTTCGGTTATAGGCACCTTTAGGAAGAGATCAAGTGCGATAAAAGCAATGAGAGACTTTCTGGACCATGAGGGTTTTATTGAGGTGGAGACTCCGCTAATCCAGCCGATATATGGGGGTGCTTCAGCCAGGCCTTTTAAAACATATGTTAATTCGCTTGGTGAAGAGCATTTCCTGCAGATATCTCCTGAGCTCTACTTGAAAAGGTTGATGGTGGGGGGGATGGAGAAGGTTTACACAATATCAAAGAATTTCAGGAACGAAGGAATAGATAGAACCCACAACCCTGAATTCACGATGATGGAATGCTATCAGGCTTATTCTGATTATAATGATATGATGAGGCTCACTGAGGACATTTATTCTCATATTTTCAACACTGTTTTAGGCACCACAAAAATCTCATATAATGATAAGAGTCTGGATTTCTCTCCGCCGTGGAGAAAAGCCAGCATGTATGATCTCATTAAAGAGGTTACAGGGATTCATCCTGACGAGGTGGGAGAAGACTCACTCGCGAAACTTCTTTATGATTCAGGTTATTCAGAGGATGATTGCAGTGGAAAAACAAAAGGTGAGTTGGCAATGAAGGTATTTGAGGATTATGTTGAGGGCACTCTGATCCAGCCTACATTTGTTACAGACCATCCCCTTGAGTCAACACCTCTTTGCAAGCCTCACCGTGAGAGACCGGATCTCATAGAGAGGTTTGAGCCTTTTGTGTGCGGTTATGAGATCGGCAACGCCTACTCAGAGCTTAATGATCCTGTCCTTCAGAGAAAGCTTCTTGAACAGGAGGAGGAGAAAGGAAGAGGGGGGCAAGAGGAGTATCATCAGATGGATGAGGATTTCATGCATGCAATAGAAGTTGGTATGCCTCCTGCAGGTGGCTTGGGCCTGGGCATTGACAGGATGGTGATGTTCCTTACAGGATCCTCAACAATAAAAGATGTGGTGCCTTTTCCGATGGTGAAAAGAGAATATCAGGAGAATGACTAAACAGGAGGTTAGAAAATGAGGCCATTATATGAAGTTACAATAAACATAAAGCCGACATATGACAATAGATCAGAAGCATACCAGCAGATGAGAGATTGTCTAACTGAAGTCAACAGAAGCATGGGAGACATAAAGTTTGAGATGCATTATTTTGATCAGGGAGAACTGGGTAAGGTTGTCATTTCATGCACTCACAATGGTGCGGTAAGAGATGTGGACAGTCTGGCTTCAAGAGTCATGGATTCTATGAGCCATAATGTGAAGGACACAGAAAGATATGTTAATGACTCTGCATCCCCAAACCTTTAAAAACCCCTGCTAACATAAAAGCTGTATATGCCCAAGATACAGTTTTACCCCCTTGACGCCACTTACAGGGTCAGGGATGACAGGCCTCACATCCTGCTGTTCGGCAGGACAGTGGACGGCAGCACAATAACAGTAGTTGACTCCACATTCATGCCCTACTTCTGGGCCATACCTGAAAAGGGAGAGGACATCCACTCTTTTGCAAGGTCAATAGAAGGTCTTTCTGAGAAAAAAGATGATTCCACCCTGAAGATTGTCAGCACAGAGGTGCAGAAGAGGAAGTACCTTGGAGATGAGATTGAGGCTGTAAAAGTCACAGTAAACCAGCCAAAGGCAGTGGTGCACTTCAGGGATGAGATCAGGGACAGGAAAGAGGTTGATCTTGTTCTTGAGGCTGACATAAAATTCACAAGAAGATACCTGATTGACAGGGGCATAGTTCCCACAGCCCTGCATGAGGTTGAGGGTGAGCCTGTGAAAGAGAAGGTCAGGACATCAACAGCAATAAGCGCCTCAAGCATAAAGCAGGTGAGTGATGACACAATCCAGCCCAGGATACTCGCTTTTGATATAGAGACATACAATCCCGCTGGAAAGGGTGTTGACGCAGGTAAATACCCTATTGTGATGCTCTCCCTTTATGGGGGTGGCATGAAGAAAGTCATAACATGGAAGGAGTTCAGCACAAAGCATGATTACATTGAGTTTGTTGAGGGAGAGGCAGAGCTCATAAAAAGATTCAAGAGGATTGTTGAGGATTACGCGCCTGACATGCTTGTGGGCTATTACTCAGACGGTTTTGACCTGCCTTACATAAGGTCAAGAGCTGAGAAGTACAGGATAAGCCTTGACTTTGGCTGGGATTACTCAACACCCAAGGCATCAAAAGGAGCTTCACCTTCTGTCAGCACAAGAGGCATGGCCCACATTGACATATTCAGGTTCATAAAATTCATACTAGGAGGATCCCTTGAAACAGATTATTTTGACCTCACGTCAGTTGCAACTGAGCTGCTTGACGAGAAGAAGATTGATGTTGACCTTGACGGGCTCTCTGAGGCATGGGACAAAGGCACTGACAAGCTTGAGCTATTCTGCGAATACAACCTCCACGATTCGCTGCTCACCTACAGGCTGTGCGAGAAGGTACTGCCTAATATGATAGAGCTTGTGAAGATAGTTTCCCTTCCTGTCTCTGACGTGAGCAGGATGAGGTTCAGCCAGCTTGTGGAGTCCTACCTCATAAGGCAGGCGCCCTCAGCAGGTGTCCTCGCCCCGAACAAGCCGGGCCATGATGAGATAAGGGGAAGGATTGACAGGACATACCAGGGAGCTTTTGTTTTTGAGCCAAAAGCAGGCTTGTACAAGGATGTTGTAGTGTTTGACTTCAGGAGCCTTTATCCCACAATAATCGCATCCCATAACATATCTCCTGAGAACCTCAGCAGGAAGGACTGCGATGAGGAGCAGAGGGAATATGTTCCTTTTGAGGACAGCAGCAGAAAGGTGTGGTTCTGCAGGGGAAAGAAGCACTTCATACCCCGGATGATTGAGGACATCATAACAAGAAGGATGAGGATAAAGGAGATAGTGAGGAAGAATCCTGACAGGATGCTTGAGGCCAGGGCTTACTCTTTAAAGATCCTCGCAAATGCATTCTACGGATACCTCGGATTCTATGCATCAAGGTGGTACTCCTATGACTGTGCTGAGTCAGTCACAGCATGGGGCAGGAGCTACATCCACAAGGTCATAAGCAGGGCGCAGGAATCAGGATTCAGGGTGATATACTCTGACACTGACAGCGTGTTCTTCACTCTTGACGGCAGGAGCAAGAAGGACGCGCTCTCTTTTGCAGAGAGGATAAACAACGATCTTCCCGAGCTGATGGAGCTTGAGTTTGAGGGATTCTATCCAAGGGGCATATTCGTGTCAGCAAAGCTCACAGGGACAGGGGCAAAGAAGAAGTATGCTCTCATAGACGAGAACGAGAAGATAACTGTCAAGGGATTCGAGACTGTGAGGAGGAACTGGAGCAGGATAGCAAAAAGGACCCAGGAAGAGGTGCTCAGCATAATACTTAAGGAGAATGATCTTGACAAGGCTGTAAGGCATGTGCAGGATACAATAAAAAGCCTAAGGAATAATGAAACCAGTATTGAGGATGTGACAATCTTCACCCAGCTGCAGAAAGAGCTCTCCTCTTACGAGGCAGAAGGCCCCCATGTTGCTGCAGCAAAAAGGATGGAGGCAAAAGGAATGCCCCTGGGGCCCGGAACGATCATAGAGTATGTCATAACCTCAGGACGGGACAAGATAAGGGACAGGGCAAGGCTTCCTGAAGAGGTGAAACAGGAGGATTATGACCCTGAGTACTACATAAACAACCAGGTCATCCCTGCTGTTGACAGGATATTCCTGGTCCTGGGCAGGGACATAAAGGAGATTGTGATGAACAAGGACCAGTCAAAGCTGGGGGAGTTTTTTTGATGAAAAAGAGATTCCATGAATTATATGAAAGCCTGAAACAGGACAGGGAGAGGTCTGAATGGTCCAGGCAGCACAGCCTTGAGAGTAGGTACAGGGAGATGCTGAAAGAGGTTGAGGAGCTTGGAGACGCGATAAAGAGGCAGGGCAGGGATGAGATAAAGGATGAATTTGGTGATGTTCTCTGGGATCTCATGTCCTGCGCAATAATCGCAGAGGACATGGGAATGCTTTCTTTGAATGATGTTATTGAGCATGCAAACAAGAAGCTGAAAAGAAGGAAGCCATGGGTGTTTGACGGCAGAAAGCTTAGTCTTGTGGACGAGAAGAGGGAGTATCAGGAGATAAAGGGGATGGAGAAAGAAACTGAAAAACCTGAATAATCAAGCACCTCACCCTACAACCATGCTCACAGCCATGCCTGCCATCACGAACACGAGAACAACAATGAGAATGACCACATACACTATCATCCCTGCCACGAACTGGTAGCCCAGTACAGCAAATGCCCTCTTGAGGAAATTGTCTGAGACAAGCCATCCCTTGTAGCTGTATGTGTCCTGCTTCTGCTTCATCTCCCTGAGAATTACCTTCTCATTTATATTTTTTTGCAATGAACAGCATATTGCACTGGCAGAATTCAATTGAATCCTCAATTTCAAAGCCTGCTGATTCTATG
>JAWOBY010000033.1:0-6708 GCA_046484055.1 Candidatus Woesearchaeota archaeon
CTGCTCTCGTGCTTTTTGAGGAGATGGATAATGTGGTTGTGGCGGGCATCACAAGCAATAAAGAGATGGAAGGAATTCCATTGTCAAGGAAAGAAGGCGCAGTAAAAGACAGTGTGATAAAGCTGAATTGCATATTCACCATATCAAGAGCGATGATAATGAAAAAGCTGTTCGGCCTCTCTTCAGGAAAAAGAAAGGAAGTGCTTGAGGGACTGAAGGAAAGGCTGGAGATCATTGTTGAATAGATTCTCCCGGAAATCATCCGGAATTTTCCGGCAAAGGCTTATTAAAGATTGTTCTTATGCGCTTTCATGTTCATCCAGATCATATTGGCCCTGCTGCTTGGCGTTGCGTTCGGCGTATTCACAGGCCTCGTTCCGGGCATACACACGAATCTTATAGCAGTAATCCTCCTGTCCTTGTCAGGCCTGCTTCTCGCTTACACTTCTCCGATAGCCCTTGCTGTTTTCATCATCGCAATCTCTGTCACGAACACTTTTGTGGATTCAATCCCTTCCATATTCCTCGGCGCTCCTGATTCAGACATGGCATTGGGTGTGCTGCCCGGCCATAGGTATCTGCTGAAGGGATACGGCTACATGGCTGTGAAGCTCACTCTCATAGGAAGCTTCGGCGCGTTGGTCCTCAGCCTGCTCTTATTCCCCCTGTCTGTCCCTGTCGTCGCTTTCATCTATCCTCTTCTGCAGGATTACATAGGGTACATCCTCATCGCTGTTGTGCTGTTCATGATATTGAGGGACAGGAAGAAGCTCTGGGCATTATTTGTCTTTGTTCTTTCAGGCGTGCTGGGGCTTATAGTGCTGAACATGGCAGGCCTTGAGCAGCCGTTGTTCCCCCTCCTGTCAGGGCTTTTCGGCGTCAGCACCCTGCTGATAAGCCTGAGGGACACGAACAGCATACCAAAGCAGAAGCAGAGCCAGGACATCAAGCTCAGGAAGAGGCACACTGTGAAAGCCCTGTTCTCCGGCCAGTTCTCAGGATTCATAACAGCGATATTCCCGGGTTTGGGTGCTGCGCAGGCCGCGGTCATATCCATGCAGATCACAAAGAAGCTTGGCGATCACGGGTTCATGATACTCATAGGGAGCATAAATACAGTCAATTTCATACTGAGCATAAGCACGCTTTATGTGCTGGGCAAGGCGCGCAACGGAAGCATTGTCGCTGTGTCCGGTCTCATGGACAGCGTGGGCATCAGGTCAGTCCTTGTCTTTCTTGCTTCTGCGCTCTCTGCTGGCGCACTGGCTGTCATCGCTACGCTATGGCTTGCGAGAAGGTTCTCCTCATGGATAACGATGGTCAATTACAGGGCGCTGGTGGTGTCCATAATAGTGTTCATAACCCTGATGGTCCTCGCGCTCACCGGATGGCTCGGGCTTCTTGTTCTTTTTGTGAGCACAGCTGTGGGCCTGATACCTGCTGAGGTGAAAGTGACCAGGACTCAGTCAATGGGCTGTCTGCTTCTGCCTGTGATACTCTATTTTGTGCTGTGAATGCTGCTGCACTGCTGGAGAATGGATCTATCTGTTCAGCTCTACCTTCTCAAATGGTTCCATGCTTATATCTTTTGCCAGGTAAGAGCATATTGTTGAGGGGGTTATGCCTCTCTCTTCAAGCTCCTCCATGGTCCTTTTTCTCGCTTCTTTTATCTTTTTCATCTGCGGCTGTGTCATGCCCCTCGCTGTGAATAGCGGCACTGCCTCGCCGTTCAGGAGTTCGGCCAGCTCTCCTGTTATGTCCTCCATCTCCCTGTGATGGACAAGCGTCCTGTTCTCTGAGTGCATCATGACATCAGGATCGAAATTCCCCACTTCATCCCCTATGAGGCAGTAATGTATCATCTGCCTGTCCAGATTTTCCATAAGGCCCAGCGCGTGGAGCCTTCCGAAATACCTGCCCAGCTTCTCGTAATCCATCGACACATCGACCAGCGCCGGAAGAAAATCCCTGAGGTAATGCATCTTTTCATCACCCGCATCTATCACCCTGAAATCGGGCGTCAGCCTCTTGATCCTGTTGTCATTGTAAAGGCTTTCAAGCGCTGAGAGCAGATTGGGCTCTGGTATGTACATTGTTTTTCTTTCAGAGCATTTTATGCTTGTCCTGTTCCCTTCTCCTTTCTCCTGTCCGTCATTCTGATGTTCATAGAACTGTCTTGTCGCGTCCCTGTCGAACTTGTTGCCGAAATTGTTGTTTATGAGCTTGCCGAGGAAATCATCAAGGCTGTACTTTCTCGCTTCTCTCATTATCGCTACATGCCCGTCCTCTCCCACAAGGTATGCTATGCTCGGCTTCTTGACTATGCTCTTCTTCTCATAATTCGTCCTCGGCTCTACATGGTATGTCTTTCTTGAAGCATCATCAAACTTGACATCCGCATATATCTCAGGATACCCGCTTACGCTGTCGTTTTTCTTGTTTGAAAGGTTGTCCCCTTTTTGATTGCGCCTTTTCCTGCGGTTCCCGCCGGCCAGGCGGTTCTGTTTATTGTATTCTATGAGTGATTCCAGGCCATTGTAAAGCACTTCAAAGACTGCTTCAGGCCCTATCCTCTCGCCCTGGTACCTGAAGGATACTTCCCTGGGCTGCCTGTACAAGAATCCGTCTGCCATAGTGCCATTTTCTGCTTTTCCGATATTTAAATCTTTCGTTTTTTGACCACTATAAAGTGGTATTAAATGTTGGTTTTATATGAAAATAAAGCCCGCATGGCAGTCGAGCCAATCAAAAACTATATAAATGGCCCCGAAACCCATCCACCTATGGAAGCTGTAATAGTCAATTTCAGGCGCGGAAGGGAGACCCAGAAGGACAGCCACATGGTTCTTGAGGCAGAGGGCACTGATTCCAGGGAGAAGGCAGAGAAGCTCGTGGGCAAAAAGGCAGTCTGGAAGAGCCCTGCAGGAAAGGAGATAAAGGGAGAGATAAGGGCTGCGCACGGCAACAAGGGGGCAGTGAGAGCCATCTTTGAGAAAGGCATGCCGGGCCAGAGTATCGGCACTAAGGTTGTCATTGAGTAGTTTTGCGGTTATTGGGCGGTTTTTTCTCATCATATCCATCAAATGCGCTCATCTCAGGATATTCTTATGGTCAAATCTCATATCTGACCCCTCATCGTAATACAATTCCGCCCTCCTTCTATCCTCCCGACAGGACAGCCCGCCGCCCGCCCCCATCAATGTGAGGAAAGCCGAGCCTATTGAAGATCAGATAGAAAAGATTATCACAGGAACATATAGATAGAAAGTGAAGTTAAATAAAAACAAAAAAAGATTTCAGCGCATGCTGACTCCCGCGATCATCAGGAAGATTCCCTCAATACCGATCATAACCTGATACACCACAAGATTCTCGCCGAGGAAAGGTATCGTGAAGGGGATGACATTAAAGCTGTGGAGTATCGGTATCAGCCCGACAATGAGAAGTATTATACCTCCCAATATGAGCGCCCAGTGCAGCATGTGCATGGGCGGCTCTATGAATCCGTCTATCACTATGTAGAGCCCTGCGATCGCCACAATCCACACCAGCACTGAGACCGGCAGGTTGAGCAGGAACTCCGGCAGGCTGAACGGCAGAACGCCGAAGCTGCTGAGCAGGGGTATGAGCCCGAACGCCGCCAGTATCAGCCCGATGAAAAAGCTTATCGTATCACGGGCCCTGACGAAGACCATCCCCTTCCTGTTGTTGAGCATATCCTTGAACATTTTTTGCACCTCTTGTTTTTTAACGAGTTTTACCATATTGTCTTTCAGCCCGGGATATTGCGAACCTGTAATCCTTCACAAGGCGCATTATATTCTCTATCTCGTCCCTCATGACTCCCTCTACCTTGGTGTTCAGCTTGTCAGCAATATCCTCCGGGAAACCCTGCTTTATGTATCCTTTGACTTTCTCCTCAATATTCCTTATCCTTCTCCTGAGGAATGTAAAAAACAGTATCTCGTCCTTGACTTCAGTGCTGAAATACTTTATCTCCTCATCTATCACAGGGCCGAGCTTGTCTATCTCCTTCTTGAGTTTCTTCAGCTCTGAATCAATTTTTTTTGATTTCTTTTCCTTGCTGATCTTGTCCTCAATTTTGCGGATCCTCTTTTCCAGGCGTTTGGCTTTCTTTGTAAGCCTTCTCTCAACCCTGCCGATGGAGATGAGCTCGTTGGACACTGAACCACGATCCCAGTTCCACACCCTTGTCCAGACCTCGCTGTCATTACTGAGCTTGTCGAACTTGGCCATCTGGAGTTTCTCAAGATCCTCAATCTTCTTTATCATGGCGTTTACGGAATTCATCAGCTCTTCGACCTTCTCTTTTCCCGCTTTGTCCTTTATCCTCTCAAGGCCTTTGTTTATTTCGCCGAGCCGCTCGACCTCGTGGTTTTCCATGATCTCCGCCTTATTGCCAACCTTCATTATCTCCTTTATCTCTTTCATCTCTTCCTTGGCGGCTTTCTGGATAAGATCCTCCACTTTCTCTATGGATCCCTTGTCCTCTGCTTCCTTGAGCTTCTGATTGAGTTCAGAATCCTTCTTTATATCATTCCTCAGGTGCCTCCCGACTCTCGTGACTGTCCTGGCCTGCCATGTGTCAGGCAGAATCGTTATAAAATCCTTGAATTCAAACATTCTTCTTCACCTCGGTGTTTTTGTTGGGGATTGCCTCTTTTTTTATTGTTAGATTAGTGTACTCTCTTTATCCAATCATGCTGTTATCTTGATTGATTTTTTATCTGGTTTTTCAGATTTGAAATATTGCTATTTATTCTTTGCAAGGTGGTGATTGTTTCGTTCACTAAAGGAAGCACTTCTTGCATATTTGTGGTATGCTGAGTCAATTCTTCCTTCTTTTTGTTGAATCTTTCTTTAAGTTCAGTTATGTATTTTGCATCAACCTCATGTTTCTTGGTTTTCTTTTTAATCTCTTCCACTACGCCGTTGAGATCGTCATTTAGCTCATGAAGCGAATTTATGTACTCTTTCCTTTTCTCCAGATGTTTCTTAAGTTTGCTTATGATTTCAAAATAGCGGTTTATTGGCTGGTTAGTATTAGGATTCTTTTTTAGAAACTCTGTGCATACAGTATGTAATGATTTATGATCGAGTTGCTCAGGCAAAAATGCTTCAAGTAACATCGCATTTCTGCCCTCCATCTGTTCGCCCAATTCTTCTGTTTTTTTAAACTCCTCAAAAAGACGTTCTGCAGACTTATTAAATTCCTCTTCTGTTTTGGATTCTTTTTTGATTTTTTCATTGAACTCTTTTATTTTGTTTTCCATCTCTTCTGCAACGGTTTCAAGTATGAATCTTTTCTTCTTTTGTTCCTTTAAGGCAATATTCAGCCTTACTATCCACACATCATTTATCTCTTTTATCGCCTCCTGTAAATACTTTATCTCTTCACTAAACTTTTGTTTTAGAGAAAGTATATTGTTTATGATATCTGCTTCTACCTTTCTCATGTCTTCTTTTTCTTCTTCCCCCCCTTCTTCTTCCACACCCAACTTTGATTCAATCTTCTCCATAATCTGGCGTTTCATATCTTCTGTTATGTTCCATCTTGCACTCTTTGCAAGGAACGAAATCATCTCACTTTCTATCCATCTCGCTAAAGTGATATTTTGCCCCTGTATATTTATCTCTTTTGACCTTCCACTCTTAATCGATTCTTCTTCCAACTCAATGATCATATCGGCCAGGTATATAATTTTTTGGTTATCATCGAAACTTACCAGAGATTGACCTAATCTTTTAAAATCCTCCCTATCCAGTTCGTTCGGTCTCTCTTGCTTTTCCATTTTGAATCAATGATTTAATTTACTCCTACATATTGCGTGTCAAAAATGAATATTATGGTGTTCCTGCCTCCTCCGCTAAGGGTATTAAAATCATCATCTCCTAACTCAAAAGACCCATAGGCCACTGTAGCGTCATTGGGTGCTGGTAGCAGTGTCCAGTTATTGTCGATTGGAATATTGTTATCAATTACTGTTGTATAATCCGGGTCTATCCCATATAAAATTACGTTTCCTCCCCCATTGAACCTCTGGTTTCCTGTAGATGAGAGCCTCAATAATATGCCTCTCACCCCATTGATTGGCGTACCAATCCCCACTACTCTATAATCGCATTTTCTATCATGTGTACTGACCCATTCTGTATAACCGCTCTCAATCTCTGAACAGGTATTGTTTTCAACAGCTTGTACTGAATAGATATAATTTCCCTTTTCTGGGGAGGGGTCTAAAAATACCCTTGTTGTATTAGGGCGTCTTTCTATGTCCCCCACACGCTTTAATCTTCTTGTGATTCTTCCACGCCTGTATCTTGTGATTATATATTCTGCAGGGTTTCCTCCAGAAGGTGGTTCCCATCTTATGATTACACTCCGATCTGCTGCCTGAGCACGGATGTTTGTAGGGGGATGCACACTTGGTGCTTGTGGAGGAGGTGGCTGTTGGCTTTGTTGAGATTGTGGCTGCGGCGGCTGTGCTGGGGGGTTCCCTCCCCTGTTTCTCATGTCACTCCCCAAACCGCTTAACCCCGCTCCCAGGCCTGAGGCCTGCACGAGCTTCATTATGCCCTCTATGATGACCCAGAGGAAGAATATTATCGCGAGGGAGTGGCCGATGCTCCATGCGAAAGCGAGCCATCCGCCCTTTGACATGAACCATGATCCGATCTGCGGGAACT
>JAWOBY010000041.1:0-4826 GCA_046484055.1 Candidatus Woesearchaeota archaeon
TAGTACAGGGCAGCTGCAGCATTGTATTTGCCCTTATTATAGGCAAGCTCTGCCAGCTCGTAGAACTCCTCAAGATTGCTTCTTAATACTTTTTCCTGGTCATTCTTCATGTTAATAATGATAACTTAAAATACTTATTTAAATTTTTCGGTTAATATTGTAAACATAAAGCAAAAGCCATAAATATAAACTTAATATTATATACTAAATGCTGGCTCAACATACTACAACTCAATCTCAAGAGGCTATGAAGAGCTCCACAGGGAAGGCAGAGATATTAAAAAAACTTTATAAATAAAGCCTCATTTAACCCCAAAATGCAGAACAAAAGAGGCCAGATGACAATCTTTCCAGAGCCCTAAAATTCAATCCTCGGCTTCTATCTCGTCCATCTTCTCCCTGATATGCTCCCTCAATTCCTTGCCTTCGATGTGGGAGAGGGCCTCGTCAAATGCTTCAATGGCCTTCTCATCCTCGCCTTTCTTGTGGTAAGCCATCCCCAGCAGGTAGTATGCTGCATCCTTCTGGCCGGAGGAGATCTGCTCTGTGAGGTCCGCCTTGATGAGCCTCTCGAATCCATCTATTGCTGCGTCATAATCCTTATTGCCGTAAGCCCTGTGGGCCTTGTTGTATATCTTTTTCGCGCCTAATGTTTTGTGATACTCCCTCAGGGCCTCATCAGAGACTCCCTTTGAGCTGAATGAGACGCTGACAATGTCATCATCCTCCTTTGTTATGTAGACTGCATTGAGCCTCGCGTCAAGGTCCTTTGTGCCGAGGGCATTATTCTTTGCTATTATGAATCCCCCCTCCTGTTCATAATTGAGGCCGAAATCATCCGAGGAAAGCTTTGCCGGGAAATCAAAATTCCTGAATGTGTAGCATATGGGCTCTTCCTGGCAGGCCACATCTGTTGATTGGGGAATCTTTCCTCCCCCCTCCCAATATCTCCAGTCATAATCCCTGCAGAGGCAGAAGCAAGCGCCGTCTCCGCACTCGCCAGGCCGGTGGCTGAAATGCACAAAAGTGTCCTCTTCTATGAAGGTGAAGGCGAACCATCCTGCCGCGACTGGTCCTGCAGGCCCTAACCCTATTCCTGCAGAAGCAATGGCGCTCTTGAGGCCATACTCTTTCATCTTGTCCCACGAATTGCCCGCAACAATCCGGTTGGAATCTCTGCTGAATCCCATTATCGCGCTCTTCTCATCAACATACAATGGCATGGATTGTTTAGTGCCCACAGGCCTCACTGCAGTATCGTTTATCTTGTGCGCGAATGAGTGGAATGAGTCCGCTGCCTTGTTCGTCTGATGCAGGCCGAATATCTCCGCGATCTTGTAGAACGTAAGGCCGGCAAGGGTGAGTGTAAGGATGAGTACCAGCACGAATCCCAGGACTGCTTTCTTATTCTTCATGGAATCTTTCCCCGCCATAAATCATGCTATGCCTGTGCCTGAAGAGCACGGCTGCAGGCAGACCCCTTCCTTCTGGCCGGGAGCGCAGCCGGGCCTCTCGCCGCTCTTGGCAACCCCTTCAGGACCGATCCTCGTGCAGTCGCAGCACATATCAACGCTGTCAGGCACGCCGTCCCTGTCATAATCAGCTTCTCCGCCTACTTTGCCTATATGCTCTGACTGGCCTTCAATATTCTCTGTTATGGGGCCCACAGTTTTTTCTGTCGGCTCCTTAATCCCCATCACTATCATATAAATCAAAACACCCGCAAGGAACAGAACTACCACCACCCCTACGAACATTGTCATATTCACTTCTCCCCTTTTTGAATACATCCCATCACCTCATCAAATCTCTTTCTCCTCGCTCTCGCCGCACCTTATATCATCTATGAGTTTGTCATCATCCCATTTCCATCTCTCTGCGAAGAAGCATATCCTGCCGTCGCTGGTCTTGTACATCCTGTTCGGAGCCCCTCCCTTGCCATAGACCCTGTAATCCCTCTCATGGTTGAATATCCAGCCGGTGCCTGTCGCCTCGCTCAGCGCCAGTTTATCCCCCTCCCAGTATATGTTGACCATCCCTGCCTTGGGCCTTCTCAAATCTATCTTCGCTACATCCGAGCCGAACCCGAACCATGTCGCTGCCAGGTCAGGCACGAGGCAGAGTTGGGTGCCCTTAAACTTATGGGTCGCGTCCTCAACAAAATGCACGCCTGTCTCTCCCTGATGGTGGCCCGCATTATCAAGATTCCAATCCTTCTCCTTGAACTTGAAGGCGCTGACATAGACCTTCTTGTCAGGGCCGTTTATGAACCTCATCGCATACCCATCAGGGAACTCAGGGACTGTGATCTCGCAGACGCACTCAGGCCCGTCAAGGCAGGACTGCATCTCTGAGGTGAGCCTGTCCATGGTAGACCTTATCTTCTTCTCATCCTTCTTCTCCTGCTCTGTCAGCTCATAACCGCTTTCCTCTATCTCCTTCTCTTTATCCTCAACACTCTTGGCAATGTCTGTTACTCCCAGCTTGTCTGTTATGCCATATATCTTCTGGAAGAATCCGGTGTGGCCGAAATAGATGAATGTAAGCACCAGGAGGAGGAAGAGGGCTACAATCGTGTACCCTAGCGTGCTTAAAGCCATTGATTTCTTTTTCATGAGCGCACCATCTTTTTCAGTTTTTTACTGTGCTATTGGTCCTGTATCAGGCGAAAGGCCCTATAGTGTCAGTCACGCAGCCTGCCACCCTCTCGCCACTGGGGGTCCACTTGAGATACAGGGCCCCGCCAAAAAGCAGAAGGGTTAGCAGTACAAGTATTATTGTTATTATTCGGCCAAAGCCAGTAAACCCTCCCGAACGTTTCTTTGAAAAGCAGAACAATAAAGGCTTTAATGTCTCCATGAGCATTAAAACATCATCAAATCCTGCTGAAATCCTTGCTTTCATCTTTCCTATCATGTTGATCCCCCCTGTGCTTCCTGCGGCGCTATCATATATCTGTCTTTATCTCCACTCCCATTGAAGTCGGGCCGATGCATCCTGAAACCCCGCTTGTTGTGTTGGCAACGTATACCACATCCTCTTTTGTAGCTCCGCCTATGAATCCCAGATTGACTGCTGTCTTGTCCCCTGGGTCTGAATATACTACTGAATAGACTCCCTCACTGTTCACCTCATTCACAAGAGGGCTTTCAACCAGCTTATCCTCCTCATATTTGAGATAATTATAATATGTAGTTTCCTTCCTGCCTTCATCCTGAAGGAAAAAAAGGAAGTCCCTGGGAGTTATGGGCTCCTTGAGGTAAGGGAATCTCACTGTGTAGCAGATGAAGCATTTCTTTGAGGTACTCAGCCAGTCGCTGTCAAATGGTTTTATCGCGCCCTCCCCCACCATGTACCAGCACCAGCTCATGAGGTCGGCAAGCTGCCTCTTGGCCTTTTCAGGATCCTGCGTGTTGAACTCCTTGTCCTCTGTCTTGCACTGCCTGGGCCACGGCTTCACAGTCTCTGTCTTGGTCTTCTCGGCAAGGGTCTGTATCATCACGAGCGAGTTACGGCAGGCCTCCTCATCAGCGTGCTCTGTGCTTTTGGCATAGAACCTGTATATGAAACTGAACAGCAGTATGAATGAGAATATGAGCAATATAAGCTTTATCAGCTTGGCCTCGACCAATAATCCTTTCTTCTTTTTAGGCCTGCCGAAGATGGGCCCTCCTTTTTTTGCCATATCAGGCTTTCAGAGGGTTATTATTTTAAATATTTTGCCTTTCAATGAGGTAATGGGGTGGTAAGTTATCATTCGCTGCCCTTAACTTCTGTGCCTCCTGTGAACCATGAGCCGTAGCACCCCACATTGCCCCTCTCCATGTCTGTAACATACACCATATCCTCTCTGGACCCTCTTATGACCTCTGCAGATTTTTTGAAGAGATATTTCCATGCTGTTATGTCGCTCGGGCTGGTGTAGACAACCGCATAATTCCTGCTGTTATCAACATCATCAAGCAGGGGGTTCTCCACTATCTTGTCCTCCTCATACCTGAAAATGCCGTAGTAACTCTCGCCCTCCCTGCCGTTCTCCTTCAGATACTGCGTGAATTCAGTTCCGGCTATGTCATCCTCAAGCTCAGGGAACTGCGCAGTATAGCAGACGAAGCATTTCCTCCCTCCGCTCCACCAGTCCTTGTCGAACGGCTTTATCTCTCCCTCACCCATCATCCACCAGCACCGCCACATGAGCTCAGATAGCTCCTCCATCGCCACTTCAGGCTCCTTTGCCTTTATGATCTTGTCCCGAGTCTTGCACACGGAGGGCCACGGCTTTACATATTCCATCGCAGAGCCGGCAGTAGAAGTCTTTTCTGCAACAGTCTGCTGGACAAGGATGGCCTTCCTGCACATCTTCTCTTCTTCATGGCCTGTGGTGCCTGTAAAAAGAAGGTATATGAATCCTGAGAGCAATACGATGGTGATAAGGGCTAACAGAAGCCTTACAATATTAGACTCTGTGAGCCCCTGGCCTTTCTTGCCCTCAGGAAAATACATGGTTGTGAATCCTCCCCAGCACGATCCAGAATATCAATACAAGCAGTATCGCAAGTATCAGCCATTTTATGTAAGAGTGCATCTGCCCCTTCCTGCCCGTGTTTGCCGCCATAAAATGCCCCAATAAGAGGTATTTGTTTTAAATATTTTGGTTCTTCAGGTCTCTGAGAAGATATCATTTTGCCCTGTAACAGCATTCCACTTCCTCGTTATCCTCAGTCTCTTCGCATTTCTTTGAGGGATCGACAGTCCATCCCCCTCTAGGGCAGGAGGCCTGCCCTTCCCTTATCTCATCGGCGCATTTGTATTCAAAACCCGGCTTT
>JAWOBY010000072.1:0-3469 GCA_046484055.1 Candidatus Woesearchaeota archaeon
GATGGTTATTGCTCAGCAGAGTGGAAGGGATGATGAATCAATGCAGAAAGTGAAGGAATTCGCGATAGATATGATTCCTGACTCTGCTGTGGAATTGGCATTGAATGTTGTGCCTGAAGTGAAAGGCCTTGCGAGCGCGGGCATGCTCCTCAAGACAGGAGCGGTCGCCCTGGCGAAAGGATCAGCATTGACAGGAGTCAAAAGTATAAGCGCAGCAGGCCTCAAGACAGCAGGAATTGCTATGATAGGTGTGGGGGGGAGAGGCGGCCTCAGAAAAGAAGGGGCCGAGAGAGCCGAGAGGGAGCTCGCTGAGCAGGCTGTGAGCAAGTTAGATGATGTTGCTGAAGGGCGACGAGCCTTGGATATTGCTGATGTTCCAGATATCGAGAAAGTTGGATTTGATGAATATATGAAATTTTTTGACACACATAGTGCTGAAGAAACCAGGGCTTTTATTAGGACCCACAAATCACAGATGGATGAAACAGCAGATACATTAAAAGATTTGTTTCCTGACCGTGAGGTTACAGGGAGGCTAAAGGGAGCTGCTAATGTGGAGGAAAAGATATACAGGGATTTTATGGCTGGAGAATTCCCTCCAGGAACCACCTTTGATGAAGCAAGAGCAATTGTGTTGGATTCTGCTCCAACAGAACCTAATGCAATGAGGGATGTTGCAGGCACAAGGATAACAGTGGACTCTATTGAAGAGGAGAGAAAGGCTGCCAGAATCATTGAGGAAACATATGGGGATGGGATTATCAAAAGAAAAGATTTTCTGAAGGATGATTACAGAGGTGATGGTTATCGTTCAATCCATTATGTTGTTGATGAGGGTGGGGTGCCAGTGGAGATTCAGATTAGGACACCTGACCAGACAAGTTTCGCCGATTGGACTCATGATTATATATACAAAGGAGAATTTAAGAACAACCAAGAGGCCACTTCCTACGCTAAAAAGGTAGGGGATACTTTACATAATAAAGAAATGGGTTTATGTGACCCCTGCGTTTTTCCTGACTGCCCCCCTATTTTAGCTCAAGCAGGCGCATGTTACGGAGGCTGAACCAGAATATTTATATATAATATTATGAGGTGATACCTAATGTTTAAAAAATTAAAATATAAAATAACCGGAACCGAATTAAGAACTAAAGACAGGAATGAACCCTCTTCAACTTATGTCATATTAACCCTGTTTCCTCACATAAGGGATAATCACTCTATACAGGGCCCGGTTGATATCAATCTAAATCTGGAATCTCTGGAAAAAGTTATAAGAGCCAGGGAAGCAAAAGGCATTATAAATATGCTTAAAAATTCTTCAACCACAGATTACAATGAATGGATAGAAAAAGCCAGAAGACTTTTCTCTTATGTCAGGAGTGAATTGCATAATAGAGAAATCAAAATCAAGTTTTAGTTCTTTTCTCGAGAAGAACTAAAGAGTTATACAGAGATCTTATTCTTCTGTAGAAATAATCTGAGGTTTGCTTGGCAAAAGGCAGATGAAAGAGATTGGTCTCTTTTAAGTAAAATTTTCTCTTTTTCGGTTTAGCATAAGCTATATAAGATAGGTTATTCACCCTGTCAGCCAGTTTTATAATCTTTGTTTCATAAGGAGCTTCTCTTAACTGCTCAAAGTAAACCTGGTTCAGATTCATCTTTTTCTCCTCTTCGCTTTTGCCTGGAAACCGCTGCAAGTCAGGCTTTTTTAGAGGCGCCACAATATGATACAACCTTCCTCCAAACTTGCTGATAAATGTCTCTTTTGTAAGGGAAAGGTCATCCTCCAGAGCATCATGCAGGATAGCTCCACAAATAAGGTTTTCAGTAGGCCTGGTTCCTTTGTTATCACAGAACAGAATCAGCTCACTGACCACCCCATAAATATGTTCTTTGAGGTAATCAGCCCCATTGTCTCTTAATTGATTTTTATGTGATTTCTCTGCCTGATTTAAGGCTTCAATCACTTTTGGCGTAAAGATATTGTGTTTTTTCAGCAGGATTATTATATTGTCTTTGGATATGTGATGTACATATTTCAGCTTATCCTCCACCTTATCGAGATCGTCTTTTGCTGTTTCTATAATTTCCGCTTCTTGATGCACAAGTTTAAACAAAGACTTTATTTCCTTTCTTTTTGTCCACAATGAATCAATTGTCTGATCAAAGAATTTTTTCTGTTCAGAAATATTGGATTTATAGAAGAATACAACCTCTCTCAGTTTTTGCATGGCCTCTTTCAGCTTTCCAGAATAGTTTTCATTTAAAAGAGCCAATAAATCCTTGTTTTCCTGATCAAGTTTTTTCAAGAAAGAACTTATGGTGTCTGATTCTTTATCTATTATATCCTCTGTTTTCTCTGTGATACATTGAAGTTTTTTTAGTTTGCCCTTATCCCAGGTGCTCAGGAATTTATTTATCAGTTCCAGCTTCTCTTTGCTAGATTCTTCCAATCTGGTTAGGAGATGTATCTCTGCATACAAATCTTCATCTATCTGCTTTATATAATCAATACTGCCCTCCCTTTTAAAAAGATTGCCAAACAAGCCCATATTATTAATAAAAACAAACAGCTATATAAATTTATTCAGGAAATTTATCCGAAGATTTTGTAATAAACAGATATATGTTACAATTCTTAAATCTGCCAATCTATACCGCAATCTTTAAAAACAACCATTTAATACCCACTCTCAGGTGGAAATATGGCAGTTGTTGGGTTCAACTTTACAAAGATGCATATTGAAAGGAAAGGCGATGCCAGGGGCAAAATCAACATAAAGAACAATGTCGCTATCACGGACGTGAGCACTACAGACATGTCCCTGGGCAAGGCAAAGCAGAAAGGCCTCAAGATCTCATTTGAGTTCAAGTCCCAGTATGAGCCTAACATAGCTGAAATCGTGTTTGAGGGCAATATTCTTGACATGCAGGACGAGAAGAAGGTTGAGGAGCTCCAGAAGGGCTGGGACAAGGACAAGAAGCTCCCAAACAATGTGATGGAGCCTCTGGTGAACTCCATACTGAACAGGTGCAATGTCCAGTCTCTGATAATGAGCAAGGAGCTTAACCTGCCTCCCCCAATTCCCATGCCTAAGGTTTCAAGCCAGAATGTGACAACATCCACGAAAAAGAGCAAGAAATAAGGCTATGGCCCCTGCTCTCTTAGTTTCTTGATATCTGAACCGCAAAATTTATAAGCTTTTGAGTGGGTAACATGCTTAAATAATCAGGAGGCAATATTTAACCATCTTAAAATGGCAGGCCAGATAGATCTCAAGGTTGCTGAGGCAATCCAGGACGACGTGAACAAGGGCATAGTCAGGATAGACAATGGCATAATGCAGGACATGGGGGTCAGGCCAGGGGATATCGTGGACATAAAAGGGGAGAGGTCAACTGTTGCTGTTGTGGACAGGGCATACCCTGGTGATATAGGCCTGAATATAGTCAGGATGGATGG
>JAWOBY010000074.1:0-9373 GCA_046484055.1 Candidatus Woesearchaeota archaeon
GACAGCATTGACAATGACTGCGACGGAGATGTTGATGAGGGCCTGAAGACAACATACTATGCTGACTCAGATGGTGATGAGTATGGGGACAGCTCAAACAGCACTGAATCGTGTTCAGCCCCACCAGGCTATGTTGAGAATGACAATGACTGCAATGACAACAAGGCAGGGATACATCCTGGAGCAAGAGATATCTGCGGCAATGGAATAGATGAGGACTGTTTCGAAGGGGACAAGCCATGCCCGACAGATGATGATGATGACAACACCGGCGGTGGCGGCGGCGGTGGAAGCGCTTCACCTGTGGTGATGAATGAGCCTGAAGAAGAGCAGCCTGAACAGGAAGAACAGGAGCAGAATGAAGAGCAAGAGCAGGAAGAAGAAACAGAAGAGAACACAGAAGAGACAGGCATGGAAGAGGCAACAGGCAGGGCAGCAGGAGAGCAGGGGAACCGGATCACAGGCGCGGCAGTAGGCGCTGATGAAGGCATGGACAACCTGGCGGGAAAGGTCATAGGCATGCTGCTCTGGGCAGGTGCATTAGGAATCTTCGCCTTCATGCTGACAGTGCATCTGAAGAGATGATATTTTATTTTTTTATTTTAATTATTTTCATTCGTTCTCAATCATTCTAAGGAGGTTAGAAGGGTATGATGAGGAAGACGAAAATCAAAACAGACATCAGTTTGTATGAGATGCTCTCAGAGCTCGGCCTGATCATCGAACATCTCAGGTATGATTTCCTGAACCTGAACAATGACCTGCATGAGATATTCAGCAGAGAGGTCAGAGAGTTCTCTGAGAAGACCTGCTCCAGCTTTCCTCAGGCCCTTTACAGCCCCGAAAAAGGACAAAATTTATAAAGAGGGCGTCCTCCGGCCAATATCAGGGTTTTAGTATGATTTGCAGTGAATTCTGGAATTGTATTAAAACTTGAGAATAAAGTAAAAACAAGGAGTAGTGGAAAAAAATGAAAGGAAAAGTGAAGTTTTTTAACGAGATGAAGGGATTCGGCTTCATCGCAGGAGACGACGGGAATGAGTACTTTGTGCATCAGACCGGACTCAAGGAAGGGACAAGACTCAAAGAGAATGATGAAGTGACCTTTGACGGCTCAGAAGGAGACAGAGGCCTCAAGGCAGAGAATGTAGAGCTCAGCACAGGCGGATCCTCAGAGGAGACGCAGGAAGAGCCTGCGGAAGAGGAAGCTTCAGGCGATGCAGGTGAAGAGGAAGCTCAGGAAGAGCCTGCAGAAGAGAAGGAAGAGTAAACAAGTTCTGTTTTTTTATTTTTTATATTCTATTTTTTTTAACAGTTAAATCATTTTCTGAAGAGTGTGATCTCATTCCTGCTCCCGAGCCTCATGTACGGCCCCCACGTGCCTGTGCCCGGCGAGGTATAGAGCATGAGCCGGCCGATCCTGTACAGGCCTTTAACCTTGGGGAAGAAGAGCTTCACTATGAGATTGAAGGGAAATATCTGGCCGTTGTGAGTGTGGCCTGAGAGCTGCAGCCTGAAGCCGGCCTTCTCCGTCTCTTTCATGCCGGCTGGTGTGTGCCTGAGCAGTACCGCATTACCTTTCGCCTTTGTCCTGAGATTCTTTTTGAAGCCGACTCCTGTGAACTGCACCCCTTTTATCCTTTTTGATGTGTTGTCAAGTACAGTCACGCCTCTGAGCAGTCTTTTTACCTTGTCTTCCCCTTCATATATCTCATGATTGCCTGTGACGAACAGCACAGGGGCCCTTATCTTCCTGAGCGGGACGAACAAGCTCTCATTCAGCGGCGCTGTTCCGTCGATAAAATCCCCGGTTATGGCCACAACATCAGGCTTGAGCGAGTTTGTCATCCTGACTATCTTCTCAAGGTATGGCCTCTTCCTCACTGTCCCGATGTGCAGGTCAGAGAGCTGGACTATCCGCGCGGAAATCCCCGTCCTCACCCTCCTGACTTCCACTTTTGAGGCATTGAATGCTGAGTATGCCGCAAGCAGTGCTGCTGCAGAGAGTATGGCCGCTCCAGCCGCGTAATCAGGGATGCGGATGAAAACAGAGGCAAGCTTGTACACAGCGAAGAGCGCTCCGAGGAACAATAAGACACCTATCCAGAATGCAGCGGCAGCGTACAGCATCCTTGTGCCCCTGTTCGGGAAGGATCTCTCTATCACTGTGGCGAGAGGGAACGCTATGGTGAAGAATGCTGTAAGGCTCCCTCTAAACATTCCGTTGAGGCCCACAAGGTCAAAGACACAGGATATGACAAAATAGTTCAGGCCGGCATACACTGCCATGAACACTCCGGTGATGGCAACCATGGCCGCTTCCCTTCTCATGAAACTTTAAAGAGAGAGGGGATTTTTAAGGGTTTTTGATGCTGAGTGAGGAAAGCCCTGATTAAGGAGGGCAGTCAGATCCCGGCCAGTCTTGTCTCAATCTCTTTTCTCAGGGTGGAGATATAAAGGTCCATCTGTATCTCCGCATTTTTCCACATCTCTTTGGTGATGTCAGCCCCTTTGTATTTATTCTGGTTCCGGGCGGTTCTGATGGCTTCAAAAAAGTTCCAGTCAAGCTCTAACTAAGGAAATTTGAGCATCATGAATGCGAACAATCCCCGGTGGTTGCTTACTTTCTGCCTTTTGAACCTCATCAGCTGATCGCATAACTCTCTCAGAACATCATAATTTATGTTGAATATGACTCTCCAGTTCGGATTCTCAAGTTTTCTCAGGCTTTTTCCGAATTCATAGTCTTCAATCGCAAGGCCCATGACCTTCTTTATTGAAAATGGCGCAAAGCCATTTTCTAATGGGTTTAATACCCCGCGCTTTAGCGCGATTGCGCCATGCTCAAAAATGCCCTGCATTTTTGGCACCCCAGAAATTTTCAATTTCTGAGGGTTTTCAAGACTAAAAATTTGACCATCTAAAATGCAAGTCCGTTAATACCTCATCCTTTAGGTTGGGGATAGGACTTGCTTATAAGATAATGGTCAAATTTTTATTATTTCATCCTTGTCCAGATTGGCCTCTTCATAGACCCCTTCTGCCATGAGCTCATCATAGACTTCTTCCGGTCCCTTTTCTTTAGGCATTTATCTCTACCCTGAAAGGCTCTATGTTCTCATTTATGTTAAAACCTTTAAAAATATTTGGTATCAGTTTCGGGTCGAGATCTTTCTTTATCTCCCTCTTGTCATTATAGCTGAACAATTGTATCTCTCTGTTTGTCATTGATTCAAATCTGGATTTGTCAAACCCTTCTGAATCACCGTACATGAAAAGGTCTATGTCGCTTGATTTTCCGAAGTCCCCTCTGCTGAAGCTTCCGAACAATATGGCTGTCCTGATGCCTTTCAAAGACCTGATGTGCTCAAACAGCCCGCTTTTCCTGAGCATTTCCAGGCCGTAGAATCTCTTCTCAGAGCGGAACCTTTCAGATTCCCTGTTGGCAGTATAGTAAGGCATCCTGCCTTTCGGCTTGACCCTTGTCACAAGCTTCTGTTTCATCAGCTCTTTAAGGTAATGATTTGCTCTCTCCCTGCTCATGCCGCTGGCTTCTACAATATCCTCAAAATGCCACCTTCTCATCGTCTCCTCAAAAAAGAGGGCCTTGATCTTCTCCATATTCAGTATGATAAATCATACTAATATTTAAATTTAGTGGTTTTTATAATTTAACCATCTAAAAGTGGTTACATATGGAAAGATTTATATATCTCATGTGCTTAAAAGATATCATGGAGGACTACTATTCAAAAGATGGGGATTCTAAAATAGAAGATATGAGCCATAAGGAAATGATGGACCTCATGGGAAGAGCTGCCACCACCTGGAGCATGACCGAGCATGTCCCCCTCACAGACGGCCCATGCCCCGCTTACAAGACAGTTGATATCACAAAAAATGCGGATGGGACTATAGAAGAAAAAAGCAGAGGGCACAGTTTCGAACGTAAGGTTTGGGACCCTAAAAAGCCGGGAGAAGAAAAGGTTTATGATTATGTTGGAGGGAGGTTACGTAAAGAAAGCACCTTTAAGGTAAAAGCAGAAACTAAGAGATCTCTTGATGGGGAAACTGATATTGAGCGGAAACGCATCCTAATCAGGGAAGATGAATTCCTCTTCTAACCTAACCGGCAAAGAGAGTAAAAAGAAAAACACACCCATAAGACAATAAGATCATAGGATGCCCATAAGAACATGGAGGTTTCAGTCGATAAAATGAGCGGCTTTTTCCGGGACATGACCGAGGATAAGGATATCAGAGATCAACACTTTGAGAGAAGGCGCATTGAGGGTGTTGACGGGAAGACATTGATGCATGACAATGTCAGAGTGACAAAATATCACGATGGTGTTGTGGAGGAAGAAAGCCGGTTGTTAAATACAAGGGAGGAATGGAACCCGGCCCGCGGAATGAAACATACACAGGATTTGGGTTCGGGCAGAGCATGTTCTTACAAGGAAGAGCTGGTCCTATGCAAAGACGGACAGATAGATACGAAATACACCCAGGTGGGGCCCTGCTGGTATTCCGGATCCAAGAAATAAGTTCTTGCCCCTATAAATGAGATTCATCCCCTATAGACTGTCTCTGTCCTTGACTCCAGCTCTCTGACCTTTTTCTCAAGCTCATACACCCTCTGCTTGAGGTCTCTCTGGCCGCTGTTGAGGAAGAGTATCCACTCATTCAGGCTGTTCTTCAGCTCATTCATGTCCTTCCTTACCCTCTTGAAGGATTCCTTTACCTTTCCTGTGAAGTCTATCAAAACCATTTTTTGCCCTCCTTAAACCATTTTTTTAGGCCTTTTAAAGCGCTGACCACCCAAATTTAAAGTTATTACTGTTTAGTGATTAACTTCTATTTAAATCTTTCGGTCCTGCACACACCAGATGGAAATGACAGGGTCCAGGGGATATATTTATAAAATCACAGGACATACTACCGATAATATGAAATGCCCGGCCAAGACCCTCACAAAAATAGAGGGTGGAAAGACAGCCTGCAAGGTCTTAGTTGATGAGGGGAGATTCGTAAGATACAGCTACATAGACACAGACACAGGCAGAGTAGAAGAGAGATACAGCATAATACTGGACAACGGGAAGGAGAAAGACCACTATTTTATAGAACAGAAGCACGGAAAGGAAGAGATAACAAAGAGGACGCAGGAGAAAGAGAGCAGGAAAAGGAAGATCTGGGACAGCAAGCAGGAGAAGATAATCGAATTTTGAACAGCAGTATCATGCGGCCTTGTATCAACACCCTTCATTTTAACGCTATATGTGGGGATGGATAGAGTAAAGAATGCCTAAAATCAGGACCGCCAAGCAAAAGAGGGATCTTTAAACAGATGAAGGAGGCAATATGCATGGTATTCGCCAGACCTTTGACACCCGAAGAACTAGAACAAGAACAAATCTTCAATCCACCTGAAAACAGGAGTTGCATGCCGCAACAAACCCATCCGAAAGGCCAGCCTGCCAGAGCCCTGACCTATCAGGAACAATTCCATTCCACTCCCCCAAAACCTAAACCGAGGGAAAAGAGAAAAGGCCTGATAAGAAGGATAAAGGATTACCTCCTGCGGGACACATACACGCCCGGAGCCCCCACTACCCCGCCTGTCAATGATACACCAACATCATACAAGACCAAAACTAAAGAATACAAGACTGAAATCCAGAGACTCAGGCAAAAGCTTGATGAGGCGGAGAGTGAGAGGGAAGCGGCGTACAATGAGAGGGACAAGGTACGCGCAGAGAGGGATGATGCCCAGGCCAGAGCAGGGGAAGCTGAAAGGAAGAAGGACATCGCATACAGGGAGAATGAGAATGCACTGGAAAGGGCCAGAGAAGCTTATGAGGAAAGGGACGCGATAAGGCAGTCATATGACAAGGACACCAGCAGTTATAAGGAAACACTGTCAGTGATGGAACAGCAGGTGGATGATCTCTCAGCGCAGAACAGGGAGCTGAGGGAAGGGCTCGAATACATGATGCAGGCAGGGCATGAGGGGACGCGGCAGCATGAAAGAAGGATAAACTGCCCTGAAAAGCCGCCGGAGAACCTTTTTGAGATGGTGAGTCTCCTGGAGCCGCAACTGAAAACGATCGCTGAAAAGGCCCGCATGGAAAAGATAGAGGAGCTGCTCAAAAGCGATAGGCCGGCACCGCAAAAAAGCGGGAAAGGATATGATGGCTGAAGAGCAATAGCCCTGTGATGTTCAAGGAGGGCATGAATGGAACTCTATGAGCTCGTGCAAGAACTCGAACCCCAACTCAAGGACATAGCTGAAGAAGCGAAGAGGGAGAAGCAGAAAGAACTTGACAGAGAAATTCTCCAGGAAAGGTTCAGGCAGTTGAACAAGCAATATGAATGCCTCCATGAGAGATACAACGAACTGGAAGAGAAGAGCAGAAATCTGGAAAAGGAGAATGAGGATCTTAAAAGCAAGCTTTCCTTTCTGGAAACCAGATACGCCACCCTGCAGAGAAAAGAAGGAATCAGACACGCGTTCTCATCACTCAAGAGAAGGATTAAAGGATACACAAGAGAATTGTATGGCCGTCTTTTCACGAATGATGACACTCCTGCATCAATAAGCATACCTGTGGAGGTGATGGAAAAATACACAGGATTAGTAAAAAACCCATTGAAAGAAATTGAAGACCTTAAAGAAAGATTAGACAGGGAAGCAAAAGAAGAGATAAAAATGATAGGAATACTCAAACAAGGAAAAACACCAAAAGAAATAATGATGGAAAAATATATAGTTTAGCAGACTGCGATTTCTCCGGGACATTATATTCTGCTTTGCAGAACACGGGGAGGGACCAATAAATGGTTTGTTCAATAGCGGGGAGGATAGTTAATATTTTGCGCCAGCAAAATGCCCGGGGTGGGGCCAATCAATTAGTTGTGCAACAGCGGGGAGGACATATAGTGTTTGCTTTAGCAAACACTAACCCACATAACTAAGCTTCTTCTTCATCTGCTGATCGGATGCGGCCTTGCTCTGCGCCATGAGGCCCTTCAGCTTCTGCTCGAACTTCTCCGCCTGCTTCATCAGCGGCTTGGGATCGAGCTTGAGTCCGAGAATCTTATCTACAATCTCGATAACCTTTGCAGAGGCCTTGCTGTCAGGCATCGCGGAATGCGTCTCAGCGAAAACACAGCTCAGCGGGATGCTGTCCGCGTCAATAAGCAAAGCTCCTGTGACACCGAGGATGATTCCCTCCTTCATGGGCTCCACTTTATTATCCTCGAATATCTTCTTCGATCTCTTGTTCGTGCTGTAGTAGAAGCACTTGCTCTTCTCATTCTCCTCATTGGGTGCGGCGACGCCCTCAAGGCTCACCACCTCTTTCGCATCCAGCTTCTTCGCAAGATCAGATATGACCTCTGCCAGCTCCCATTCGATGCCCTGCACGCTCGTTATGATATGCACAATGACTATATTGTTCTTCTTGTCATGGAATATGCCGATGGGATTGACCACCTTGCCCTCATGTATCGCGATCATCGCGGGTATGTCATCAGACTTCACTGTCCCTATCTGCTCAGCGCCCAGCTGCTCGATCAGGTATTCTGTTGTTATCGTCCCTATGAGGCCGAAGCCGGGAAAGCCCTCCACAATGACAGGATTCTTGGGTTTCTTATCAAGCTTTAGTTCCATAAAACACCTCTTTTTTGTATTAATGCACTATTAAAGTATCAAACAATCCCTTATATATAAATTTGATGGTGGGTTTGGGGGGCCCTGAAGAAATATTTATAAATTCCTGAGCTAAACTCTCATTATGTTCGAGAGGACCCCAGATTTATCAAAGATTACCAGAAAAACAAACTGGACCCGTCCATTGCTGCCAAATGGTGGAATAAGGAAAGGGTAAAAAAGATAAAGGGAATCAGTACAAAAAACACTTCCTAAAATCAGATATGTCTCACCTTATAACTCGCATAAAGCTACTGAAGATATGCTTTCCAGAATATACAATGTTGTGAGGGCGCAGGATGGATAATCCAGAGATAACAGAAGAGATAGCGCAATATATCCAAAAACGTTTCGGTAACAAGAGGCAAAATATCCTGATTGCAGTCACAGGCAACGGCTGCTCAGGGAAGACAACATTCTGCAGGGGCCTGATGAGATTCCTCCCTGATTCAGGGATATTCTTCCTTGACGGGTATTATACAGACATCAATGAAAGGAGAAGAAAAGGCCTTACAGGCTCCCACCCGGATTCATTGAGGGCCGGCCTGCTTGTTGAGGATCTTAACAGGATAAAAAGAGGGATTGATTTCGACAAGCCGGTGTCTGAGGTCAGTCCTGAGGACAATATAAAACACTATGAACCAGCTAAATATAACATAATAGACGGGCTTCCCGCCCTTTTGGTTCCTGACACTGAAATATATGATTTTGTAATATTCATTGAATGCGATGATGAAGTGCAGATTGAAAGAAGGATAGGGAGGGATACTGCTCAAAGAAAAAGGCCTGAAAGCGAGATAAGGCCAATCCTGAACAAGAGAAACGAGCAGTTCAGAAGGTTCATAATCCCAAAAAGAAGCAAAAGCGATATCATACTTCACTCAGGCAGGAATTTCAGGCTGAGTTATCACCCCGAGCAGACATGCTAAGGCCGCAGATGGAGGTGGAAACAGAAAAAATATAAATAAGTAAATCTTACTGATAAGATATTATAGGATTTATCAGAAAAAAAGTTTCAGGAGGCGATAAGAATGGGAAATCTGGAAGTTACAAGCCTCAGTTCAAGAGGACAGGTGGTCATACCTGAAGAGTTAAGGGAGAAAATGAACCTCAAGAAAGGAGAAAAGTTTGTAGTGATAGGAGAAAACGGCACAATACTATTGAAAAGAATAGATATGCCTTCATCCAAAGATTTTGATAAACTGTTAAAGAAGACACAGGAATTCGCCAAAAACAAGGGAATCAAACCGAAGGATGTAGATGAAGCCATACAAAAGGCAAGAACATGAAGGCCGTCCTGGATACTAATGTGTTTGTTTCCGGAATATTCTGGAAAGGAGCGCCCAACAAAGTCATCCTGTCTTGGAACGATGAAAGTTTCAGGATGGTCAGCTCTCTGGATACAATTTCTGAACTGAAAAGAGTTCTGGAAGATTTCAAAATAACAAAAACTCGCCGCTCGTAGCTAATGCAAATCCTTTCGGATTTTCAGGCCTTAAAATGCCCGCATTTTAAGTATCTCCGCCCTAAACGCTCAAAAATCATAGATTTTTGGCGTCCTAAAAATGCCTTGCATTTTTATGAGGTTCCAAAACCTGTTTTTGGAACTAAGAAAATACGAAGTATTTTCTGTTGGCGGAGTTTTACGCTCCTCGCCTT